>JBLMXE010000433.1:0-6261 GCA_050257615.1 Chlamydiota bacterium
CCGGGCGTCCGGTGCCTGGGCAGCCCATTTTCCAGCGTCCAAGGCCGGCTGGTCCTGGAGCGCGTCCTCCGTTGCGTCCAGGTGAGCGCCGGCCTATGCATCCCACCCGCCAGGCTCCCGGTGGACCTCGGCCCATGGGAGTTGGTCCGGGAGCGCCGGCTGCTCCGCGTCCGGGAAGCCGGCCGGGAGGCCCGGCCCGCCGTCCGGGGCAGCGCTACGTGCCGCGCGGGGTCAAGGAAGGCCCCATGAAGGGGTTTGTACCTCCGCCGCGCCTGCCGGTTAACAACGAGCCTCTGCCCATCACGCGCGCCATCACCATCGCCGAAGGCATCAGCGTAAAGGACTTGGCGGAAAAGCTCGGGGTCCGCGCCAAGGACCTGATCGCACGTCTGCTGGCTAAGGGTGTATTCGCTACCATCAACCAGACTCTGGACGCGGAGCTGGCTTCCGAAATGGCGCGCTTTTTCGGAGCCGAGACTTCGGTCATCAGCTTTGAACAGCAGGCCGCCCAGGAAGCCGCGGCTGCGGAAACCGCTGCCGAAGAGGCGACCGGCGCAGTGCCACGGCCGCCCGTGGTCACTATCATGGGCCACGTTGACCATGGCAAGACCACGCTGCTCGACTCCATCCGCTCCACCGATGTGGCAGGAGGCGAGGCGGGCGGAATCACCCAGCACATTGGCGCTTACAAGGTCACCATTCAAGACACGCAATCACCGGCTTACGGACGCCAGATCGTCTTCCTGGATACGCCCGGCCACGAAGCCTTTACCCGCATGCGTTCTCGCGGCGCCAAAGCCACCGACATAGTCGTGCTGGTGGTGGCGGCGGATGACGGCGTCATGCCTCAGACCATCGAGGCTATTGACCACGCCCGCGCCGCGGAAGTGCCCATCATCGTTGCGGTCAACAAAATTGATAAGCCGGATGCCCTGCCCGACCGTGTGAAGAAGCAGCTCGCCGACCGCGGGCTGATGCCGGAAGACTGGGGCGGCAACACCGTGTTCGTGGATGTTTCCGCCAAGCAGAAGACCAACCTCAATCTGCTGATGGAAATGATCTGCCTGGTTGCCGATCTGCAGGAGCTCAAGGCCAATCCCGACCGTCCGGCGCAAGGTGTGGTGCTGGAAGCCAAACTGGACCGCGGCCGCGGCCCGGTGGCCACCGTGCTGGTGCAGAATGGCACCTTGCGCGTGAGTGACAACTTCGTGGTGGGCAACGTTTATGGCAAGGTGCGCGCCATGTTCGACGACCGCAGCAATGCGCTCGATGAAGCGCCGCCTTCCACGCCGGTTGAAATTCTCGGTCTGGAGAGCCTGCCGCAAGCCGGCGACCAGTTCGTAGTGGTAGCCGATCGCGACCGCGCTCGTGACATCTCCGAGTATCGCGAGCAGAAGGCCCGCGAGGCGGAGCTGGCCAAGAGCTCGCGCATGTCCCTGGAAGGCCTGGCCCAGCAGATGAAGGCTGGGGAGAGCAAAGAACTCTCTATCATCCTGAAAGGCGATGTCCAGGGCTCGGTGGAAGTGCTCAGCGACCTGCTCACCAAGATGTCGGGCGAGAAGGTGCGCATCAACATGCTGCGCACCGGCGTGGGCGCCATCACCGAAAGCGATGTGCTGCTGGCGTCCGCGTCCAACGCCATCATCATCGGTTTCAACGTGCGCCCGGAGCGCAAAGCGCAGGAACTGGCCGAGCAGGAGAAAGTGGACATCCGCCTGCACTCCATCATTTACGAGTTGCAGGATGAGATCAAGAAGGCCATGAGCGGCCTGCTCGAGCCCACCATCAAGGAGACCTACCACGGGAGGGCGGAGGTGCGCGAAACCTTCCGCATTCCCAAGGTGGGGACGGTGGCGGGCTGCTACGTGCAAGACGGCAACATCAAACGCGACTCCGAGGTGCGCCTGCTGCGCGACAACGTGGTGGTGTTCAAGGGCAAGGTCGGCTCTCTGCGCCGCTTCAAAGAAGACGTCAACGAGGTGCGCAATGGCATGGAGTGCGGCATCGCCATCGCCAACTACGGCGATGTCAAGGTGGGCGATGTGATCGAGGCCTTCGTTACCGAGCGCGTAGCCGCGGAAGCGCTGGCCTGAAGGCAGTTCTCAGTTCTCGGTTCTCAGTTCTCAGTTGGTACGAGGTACAACGCAGTTGGAGTTAACCCGAGAGGACCGTTAAGTCCGATCGCTGGTTCTCCCTAATCAGTTCTCAGCAGGCACTTGTCTTCCATCCGCCGCGGAATTAACTGAGAACTGAGAACTGAGAACTGAATGGTTGCCTTGCTCACCCTCGAGCTGCGCATCGAAGGCGCCCACTCCCTGAAGGACAAGCGCCAGGTTCTGCGCAGCCTGAAGGACCGCCTGCGGTCTCAGTTTAACGTTGCCGTGGCGGAACTGGACCACACTGACTTGTGGCAGCGCGCCACCCTGGGAGTGGTCAGCATCTCCGATTCCCGTGATTACCTGGACGGCCTGATGCAGAACGTGGAGCGGCAATCCATGCGCCTCGCCAACAATGCCGGGGCGGAAGTGGCGGACTCGTTTCTGGAATACCTCTGAAGCGAACAGCCTTTCGGATGTCCTTTTTGTAATCACTTGCTAGCAAAATGCTCGCAGAATTCCCGGTTGTCTCCCGAAATGGGAATCACCGCTCGTGCCGAGCACTTAAGTAGGGCTTCTCTTTACTCAATTTTTGATATTCTCTAGCGTTCTTTAAGGGCCATGCCAGAGCAGCGCAGCCAAAAACATCATCGCGAGCGCCTGGGGGAAGCCCTGCGTGAGGAAATTGCAACCATCCTCGAAGGAGAACTGGCCGATCCCCGCATAGGGCTGGCTAACGTCACCGAGGTGCAATTGGCGGCGGACGGCAAATCGGCCCACATCCTGGTGGCCGTGCAGGGTGAGGAGGTGGAAGCGCAAGAGACCTTGAAAGGCCTTACCGCTGCCGCCGGCTTCATTCGCCGTGAAGTCAGCGAGCGGCTGCGCTTGCGTCGTGCCCCCGAGCTGTTTTTTGCGCTGGACAAGTCGCAGCAATATGAGACTAGAATTGATCAACTTCTGAAGCGCATTAAGCAGAACAAGAAATAAGCCCAAGGAGCCCGCAGGCGAAGCCCTGCGGCCCGGGGTAGTGTAAGTCATGTTAAGAGAAGTTCTAAACGAGATCGGGCGTCGCGACCGGTTCCTGCTGACCTCGCACGCGCGCCCTGACGGCGACGCGGTGGGATCGGTGCTGGCCTGCTGGCAGATTCTGCGCCAGTTGGGCAAGGAGGCGCAGGTGGTGATGGCCGACCCGGTGCCCCACATCTATCGCCCTTTGCCCTTTGCCGATTCCATCGTGCAGGCGCGCGAGATCAGCAACGGTTTTGACGCTGCCATCATTCTGGAATGCGACAGCGTGCAGCGCACCCGCCTGCAGGGCCTGGACGGGCGCTTCCTCATCAACATTGACCACCACAGTTCGGCTCGGCCTTTTGCCCATGTCAACTGGATTGATCCCCACGCTTGCGCTACCGCCGAGATGGTTTACCGGCTGGCCCGCCAGGCGGGAGTGCCCATCTCCCCGGAGATGGCAACCTGCCTGTACACCGCCGTGCTGACCGACACCGGGTCCTTCAGCTTCGTGGGCACCAACGAGCACACTTTTGCTCTGGCGCGGGAACTGGTGCTCTGCGGCGCCGACCCTGCCCGCATCGCGCAGGGGGTGTACTTTTCTCATCCCACTTCCAAGATGCGGCTGCTGGGAGCGGCGCTTTCCAACCTGCACCGCGAAGGCAATGTCACCTGGATCTGGGTGACGCGCGAGCACATGGCGCGTTGCGAAGCCAGTGATGAAGACTGTGAGGGCCTGGTGAACTACGCGCTGGCTATCGAAGGAGTGGAGGTCTCGATTTTCTTCCGCGAGCTCGCCGACCATCGCTACCGAGTGAGCCTGCGCAGCAAAGGCGATGTGAATGTGGCCAAGGTGGCGGAATATTTTGGCGGCGGCGGCCACGACTGCGCCAGCGGCTGCTCCATTGACGGCCCGCTGTCTGTGGCCGTGGCCCGCATCATGGCGCAACTGCGTTTGAATCCCGCCGTGCAGTAAACTGGCTCAGAGCCGCGGGCAGCGAGCAATGCCATCCGTTGTTGGTCGTTTGTCGTTGGTCGTTAGCCCAGGCTGCCCGATCTGCACGGACGAGTGATGGCCAACGACCAAGGACCAACCACTAACGACCAACTGACAACTGACAACTGGCGACTGCGAGCTGGCCTGGAGTGGCTTACCCTGGCCGGTTTCTGTGCGTTCCTTTTCTACTACGGCCTGGGCGCCTTCGGCCTGGTCGGAGCCGATGAACCCCGCTACGCGCAGGTGGCGCGGGAAATGCTCCAGCGCCACAACTGGATCACGCCCTTCCTCTATGGCCAGCCCTGGCTGGAGAAGCCCATCCTCTACTACTGGCAGGCGATGCTCTGCTACAAGGTGTTCGGGGTGAGTGACTGGGTGGCGCGCCTGCCTTCGGCCATAGACGCCACCGCCATGGTGCTGGCCGTTTACCTGTTCTTTCGCCAGTTTCGCCGCGGCTTTCAGCTGGATGCGGCGCTGATAATGGCTTCCACCGCGGGCCTGATCGGGCTTTCGCGCAGCGCCTCCACCGACATGCCGCTGACAGCGACTTTCACCATAGCGCTGGTGGCCTGGCTGGCGTGGTATGAGGGCGGAAGGCGGCGCTGGCTGCTGGTGTTTTATTTCTTTCTGGCTTTGGCCACGCTGGCCAAGGGTCCGGTCGCCGTGGGGCTGGCTGGACTCATCGTCGTTCTATTTGCCATCGGCTGGTGGAACCTGAAGCTGATCGCGCAAACCTTGTGGTGGCCGGGCCTGCTGCTCTATTTTGCCGCCGCGCTGCCCTGGTACATCGCCGTGCAGCGGCAGAATCCCACGTTCTTTTACAGTTTCTTCGTGGAGCAGAACCTTGCCCGCTTCAGCACCAACCTGTATCACCATGTGCAGCCCTGGTGGTATTTTGTTCCGGTTTTGCTGCTCGCCCTGGTGCCTTGGACCGTCCTGATATCCGCGGCTTTTGCCGGGGCAGTGCGGCGCTGGAAACGCGAACCGGATGAGAACGATGCCACCATCGGAGCCGACAGCCTGTTCCTGACCTGGATCACAGTGGTGCTGGTGTTCTTCTCCGCTTCCCACTCCAAGTTGCCCGCCTACATTCTGCCTGCCGTGCCCGCCGGCGCCATGCTGCTGGCCGATTACCTGCAACGGGTGACGCAGGCAGGCAAGCGCCCACACACGGCGTGGCTGGTGCTGCACGCCGCCATGGCCGCGGGCGTGCTGGGGCCGGCGTTGCTGATCCAATATCTTGTGCTGGGCCAGGCGGCGAGCAGGCAGGCGCTGGTCATCGCGGTGGTGGTCTCCGCGGCTATGTTCGCCGCCATCCTGATTACCCTGGCTCGCCGGGGAATACGCTCGTTGCGTTTCATTACGCTAGTGCCGGTGATTCTGGGTGTGGCGCTGATTCTCCGCCTGGGCAGTTCAGTACTGGACCGCACGCAGTCGGAGCGGCCGGTCGCCCAGGAGTTGGCCAGCATGGAGACCACGAAGCTGCCCATCGCCGTGTTCAATGCTACTCGGGAGACGGAATACGGGCTCGCGTTTTATCGCGACCAAGTGGTTTCCAACTACAACCGCGGCGAAATTCCGCCGGGGCAGCATTTGGTTGTAGCGCGCGAGGGCTCGCAGGAACAGTTGAGGGTTCTGTTGCCGGACCGCCGCATTTCCCACCTCGGCGGCCTGCCTACAGAACACCTGGAATATTTCTGGGTGAGCGCGCCGGGCATGAGTATGCCAGGAATGAAACAACAGTAGTTGGGAGTCAGCACCGGGGTAGTTGGTAGTTAGTAGCTGGTAGTTAGTGGCTGCGAGTGCAGGCACCAGCTACCAACTACCAATTACTAGCTACCAGCTACGCCGGTTGTGGCTGCGAGGCGCGCGCCACCCGATCATAGAGCCAGAGCAG
Organism: Chlamydiota bacterium; assembly: GCA_050257615.1. Taxonomy (GTDB): domain Bacteria; phylum Acidobacteriota; class Terriglobia; order Terriglobales; family Acidobacteriaceae; genus JAICWP01. The sequence goes on from JBLMXE010000433.1 coordinate 5,999, forward strand.
CGCGGCGGTGAGCACGCCCACGCCCGCCAGGGCCACCCAGATCGCTCCGGGCCGGTGCATCACTTCGCCGAATTGATGAAACAGCAGCCCGCCAAACCAGCCGCCTATCAGCGAGCCAATCCCGATGGGCAGGAAGGCAAAACCCATGTACGTGCCCTGTTGTCCCGAGGGCGCCAGGTGCGAGATGTATTCGTAATAGCGCGGCGCCTGTGTGATTTCGCCCAGTGAAATGGCAAACAACGTAATAATCACGAAGAGGCCCG
>JBLMXE010000434.1:0-4491 GCA_050257615.1 Chlamydiota bacterium
ATTACCACATAGTGGCGATGGCCCTCCAGCAACTGGAGCGCGAACTGCAAGGCGAGCAGCGCCCTGAGCTGCTGGCGGAGTTGCAGCGGCAACTGCTCAGCGAGATGGAACCGCCGCCCAACTCCGAACTTCCTCCCCCGCCCGGGGACGGCAAGCGCTGAATCTTTTGCCCGCACAAACCCTTCTTCTTTGCATCCTTCACCGACTAATCTTGGAGGATTTGGACGGCATTTGTCCCAAAATGGGAAACTGTGCTTCTGCCGAAGCTGGTTGTCCCTTCATGGAACCGCCCCCCTGCTCTATGCTGAAAGCAGAGTTGGAGCCGCGTCCCCCTCCGCGAGCGGCGAGGAGGCATTATGTCGCGCCTCAGCGGCCTCCCCAGAATCGTGTTTCTGGTTGTCCTTCTGCTCGTCCTCATGTTGTTGTTTTTTGTCCCGCCGGCGTTGTCACAGGCCTATCCCGCTATAGAGACCTTTCTGGGCTTCTCGCTCAACAACAATGAATACGGCACGCAGCGCAACAACTCGCCGGGCGTGCACCTCAGCATGGGCTTCAATCCGCGGAGAAGCCTGCGCGTGGTGGGCGACTTCGCCCTGCAATACCACGACTCCAACATTCTCTGGTGGAATAACGAAAGAGCGCGGGTGGAAGATTTCCAGCTGCTGTTCGGGCCGGAACTGGTATTTCGCCAGAAGCGGAGGGTAACGCCCTACCTGCACGCGCTGGCTGGGGTGGCCAGCCGCAATTACGCCGTGCCCACTGGGATTTGGGAATACGATCCGTTTACCGGCTTCTACAGCCCGGCGAATTACAGCATTGACCGCGATTGGGGATTTGCTGCCGGCGCGGGCGGCGGCCTGGACGTGAATGTGAGCGGCATGCTAGCCCTGCGTATGGTCCAATTCGACTACCTGCCCACCCATGTGACGCATGAGGATCCCTTCTACATGCCGCCGCAGGGGAACTTCCCGGTCACGCAAGGCTGGCAGCACAACTACCGGGTGGCGCTGGGAATCGTCTTCCGATTGGGGCAGCGGGGGTTGCCGCAATAATCTTTACTTTTCCGAACCTGGAGAGCGCCCCCGGGAATTTTCGGGACCCTTGCGCTGCGGGTTGTGAATGCGGTCGCGCGTGCGGTCCTGATCGCGGTCATATGACCGGTCCTGATCACGGGTCATGTCCGGGGTGCGGGTCTGATCCCGCGTGGCCTCGTGCGTGCGGTCGCGGGTGCGGCCCAGCGTACCAGCCTGTGCGCCACGCATGCCTGACTGCGCACCGCGTCCGGCCTGCTGCCCGCCCGCGCTGGTGCGCCGCTGCGCCGCCAGGATCGGCACGAGACTGAGAATGATAATTGCCGCTAATACTGTTCTGCGCATGATCTCTCACTCCCTTCTTCCGGACTGAACCGGGAGAATCTTTTTGTTCTTCCTCTACTCCTACGAACCCGGAGAACAGTGCGTAGTGTTGCGACAAGTGGCGCCAAATCGAGAGCCGGTTTCCCATTTTGGGAAGCAGCTGGTGACCTTGCTCACCCCTGTTTGTGACCAGCGCAAGTAACCGCACCTGGCTTGGTTATGATGACGCTGAGGGCCTGCTCCCGCGGCTCGCTACAAGCAGAAAGAGGTCGGGACATGAAAAATGCAATGATTGCCAGCCTGGCCTTGCTGGCCGTCTCCCTGGCTATGCCGGCGTTGGCGCAGGGGCCGGGCGGCGGAAATATGGGCGGACAGCGCCGTGCCGGAGGGCAGAGACAGATGGGCCAGCAGGCGCCACAGCAGCAAGGCCAGCAGCAGCGCCAGCGCACTCGCGCCACGCAGCAACAGCAGGAACAGTATCGCGACTGCACCGAAGCCATGAGCCGGGTACGCAGCCGCATTCGCCAGATGACCCGCCTGGCCGCCGCCCGAACTCTGGACGTGCAGGAGATGCAATTACTGGAAGAGCAGCTGCGCTCGGAGCTGCAAGCCATGGAGGAGGAGCAGGCGCAGCTCACCGCAGACCTGAGCGAAGAGCAGAAAAGCACGGCGCAGGATCAGCTGGGCAAAATCGCCAAGAGCCAGGAAGACCTCGAGTCGTTCAGTGAAGCTCTGGGCTTTGAGCTGGAACAGGCCAGTGCGGACGAAGCCCAGGTACGGGAACAAGTGAAGAAGCTGGACGCCGCCTCCAAGCAACTGCAGAAGCAGCAGCAGGAGCTGGGTTCGGAACTGGAAATGGAGTAGTCGGCGGGGGCGCCGTAGCCGGCTGCTCAGTGAGCGAATACGCCGGCGCCGACCAGGTCGGGATGGCGCGCCGGGCGCCGCTTGCGGGCAGGAGGCAGGTTGCGCGCTTCCACTTCTCCAGCCGCGTAGGCGAGTTCACGCGAGGTCAGTGTGTGCTCCCCAAAGATGCGCACATCGGCCACAGCGGTGGTTCCAGTTTGTAACCACATTCTCCCCACATCGCCAAAAGTTAGCGTCAGGTGCACGCGCTTCAGCCACCAGGAGGGATTCTTGGCCAGATCGCCGTCTATGAGGCGGGGAAGGTAGGTTTTGGCATCAATCCAGCCCCGGCCCGCCACCAGATCCTCGCGTTTGTGCTTGGGCTGCAGTTGCAGAAGGTAGCAAGGGTGCCCACCGACCGCGGCCATTCCCAGGAAAATAAAGCTGTAATTCTCCCGGTTCAGTTCGCTGGCACCCTGGTCCTGGGCGGTGGTTTTGACCTCGTGCTCCAAAATCTTACGGACCACGGTCTCGCCGCGGGAGGCACCGTTTACCTTGTCGATGGTAAAAGTTTTCCGATTGGGAGGTACAAAGCTAATGTGAGCAACCACATTGGATTTCGGCGTGCGATCGCCGCCGCTGAACATCTGGTAATCACGCACCAGGGTGTAGGCGCGGTAATGCTGCCGGTTCTCCGCTTGCGCCCGCTCCAGGTTCCCAACAATCCCTTGCAAATCAATGGATTGGAATTTTGGACTGGCGGCAGGCAAAATTTGCTGCTGGTGTGGGACTTGGGCTTGCAACCACACAGGAATCACGGCGACTGCCGAGATCAGGAACGCGGTTACCACTTCACGGTGCACAGATCACCCCACCAGGTTCAGCCAATTTCGTTCCTGCCTATATTGGAAGCAAGTTGAGGGCCAGCGGAGGGCCGGGTAGAGGCCAACAGTGCAGGATTTGTAAGTAGCTGAAAGCAGGCTATCTAGAAGGCAGGCCAAATCTGGAGAAAAGCCCACTCAGGGCCGCCTGCGGGCAGGAGTTCAAAAATGGGGCTTTTGCGGCGTAGCCACCGCGGTTTCCTCTCCCGGAGTAACGGGTTGGACCGGCAACTTTACTCCCAGCACCTCCCTATAAGCCTGAAGAATGCAGGCGGCGCTGGTTTCCCAGGAGAAGCGGGCCGCCTGCTCGTAGCCGCGCTGCTTGAGTTTGTCACGCAGAGTCTGGTCTACAAGAACGCGATGCACGGCGCGCATGATCTCGAAGACGTTCTCGGGATTCACAAGCACGGCCGCGTTAGCCACCACTTCCGGCAGCGAGGTGGTGTTGGAGGTCACGACCGGGGTACCATGCGCCATTGCTTCCAGGGGAGGCAAGCCGAAACCTTCATAGAGCGAGGGGAAGACGAAAACCTTGGCCGTGTCATAGAAAATGCGCAGCACCTCGATGGGCACAAAGCCCAGGAAGCGCACATCATTCTGCACCGCGCTGCGCACCACGGTGCGGCGCAATTCGGGCTGGCGGGAAAGCTCGTCGCCGATGATGATCAGCTTCAGGTCGGGGAATTTGCCCTCCTTATCCAGTTCGGTTTTGAGCGCGGAAAAAGCCTCGATGATGCGGCCTACGTTCTTGTGCGGGCTGATGCGGCCGGCATAGAGCAGGAAGGGGTAGTTGACCTGGTAGCGCTCGGCGATGACCTGGCGGTCGGCGTCGGTGGCATGGCCCAGGCGAAAGCGCTCGTCAATGGCGTTGTAGACCACCTCGATTTTTTCCGGCGGAATGCGGAAGAGCGCCTCCACGTCCTGCTTGGTGAAGTTGGAGACGGCGAAAATGCGGGCGGCGCGCTGCAGCACCCGCCGGGTCAGGTGGAAGTGGGCGGCGCGGCGCAGCCCGGAGTGGTCGCGCAGCCGCGCCATGTGGTCGAGCACGTCGTGTACCGTGATGACGTAAGGGCAGGGGAGCGACTGCGGCATCCAGGAAAGATGCGGAATATGCACCAACTGGCAGCGCTCGTGGCGCAAGATGCTGCGGAAGCCTAAATAGCCCGCCAGCGAAGCTTCCCGAGCTGTGAGGGCTACGCCTTCAAATTTGGGCGGCAGGGGATCAATGTCGCGAAACTTTTCCGCCGGGCCGATCAGGATGTAAGTATCTTCCTGATCCAGGCGGCCCAGGGCGCGCAGCACGTTGCGGATGTAAGTGCCCACGCCAAAATCGCCAATGCGCCGGATGTCGATGGCGATCTTCACGGGGAGAGTATAGACCTAAACCCAAGCCGGAGGCGGGGGCTGGCGAA
>JBLMXE010000435.1:0-23331 GCA_050257615.1 Chlamydiota bacterium
TGGGTTTCGGACTGAACCATACTTTGCGCACGACCGACCAGGGGTTGGAGTGGTTGACTGATTCCTATAGCCTGCCGAATGCCCCCGCCAATGCCATCATCATTGATCCCGACGACAGCAACACTCTTTACGTGGCCACTGATGTAGGCGTTTACACCACCAACAACTATCCAAACTGGACAGAACTCGGGCAGTTGCCAAGCGTGGCCGTCACCCGGTTGCACATCTTCGAGTCAGGCGGCATCAAGCAGCTTCGCGCCGGCACCTACGGGCGCGGCATCTGGTCCTACAACATTCCTTATCAGATCAAGGTCACCACGCCTCACCTCTATCCCTTCCCCGGACAGACCGGCACCATTAATGGCATTATCACCGGCTATAACGGCTACAGCAGCCCGGTGGATATCGAATGTCCCAGCGGTCTGACATTTGCTACCTGTACCGGTACCACCGTGACACCGATGCCCTCGGGGACCCCGTTTTCGCTGACTGTTACGGCTGGAAGCAACCCCATGCTTTTTGATTACAGCTTTGCCATCCAAGGCACGGGCGCAGATCCGAATTCCACGATCGAAACTGCCCCGGTGACCGTGAGCGTTGTGAACTATTCCTTTGATGGCCCGACGCCAAACTCCCTCACCGCCGATCAAGGCAGCAGTTCGGCCCCCGCAACTCTCAATTTCAACGGAGGGTACGGTGGTTTCTACGAACCCATCAATCTCTCCTGCTCCAACTTACCAACAGGAGCCACCTGCAATTTCTTCCCCTCTGCCACCATCCCGCCGATGACGGTCTACGGACAGACCGTCACTTTGACTGTTAGTGCAGCGGGCAATACTCCGGTCGGCAGTTCCACGGTCAACGTTGTCGCCGATGCTGCCGGCCAACCTTCTCCAGAAACTGCCAGCTTTGCGTTGTCGATCGGCAACGCTCCCGACTACAGTCTGGCAGTGCTCACTCCCAAAACCAGTACCGTTCCGGGCAGCAGCGCCAACATTCAACTCAGTCTCACCCCCACTGCAGGATTCAGTGGAGCAGTAACCTTGGCTTGCAACGCCGGCAGCTTTACCTGCTCGTTATCCCCGGCAAGCCCTATCAACCTGTCTGCTGGTCCAGCCACAGTAAGCGCCACCATCTCTGTACCGCCGGATTTGCCAGATTATCCACCAGGAGGTGGGGTCACACCCATCACGTTTAATGGTACTGTCCCCGGAACTGCCACCCACTATGCCGCTGCCAGTCTCACGATTATGGATTTTGCCCTGACTTGGCGCAACAGTAGTGCCTCAATTTATGCCGGCCAGGCGGGTCAGTACGAGTTGTTCGTTGCTCCCTCCGGCCCTCCGTTCACCAACCCCGTTTCCTTCTCTTGCTCCGAACTGTCCGCGGGCAGCACCTGCACGTTTTCTCCGGCGACAGTAACCCCCGGCAGTTCGCCGGCCATCGTGGTGCTAAGCGTCAGCACATCCAAGACGACGGCCGAGCTCCACCCGCCCGCCCCGGTTACCCAGGCGCAACTCATGCTGGCTTTACTGCTGCCGGGCATTGTGGTGAGTGTTTCGGGAGGCACGCGCAATAAAAAACTCTTCGCTGTGCTGCTGGTAGTGGTGCTCGCCGCGTTGATCCTGCAGCCGGCCTGCGGCGGCGGTGGCAGCAGCTACGCTCCCGCTCCCCCGCCACCTTCTCCGCCGCCCCCGCCTCCACCGTCGGCTCCGCCGCCTCCGGTCAGCTACAACTTCACTGTGACCGCAACCTCGGGCACGGTGCAACATCAGATTCCGCTAACCCTGCTGGTACAACCACAATGATCGCGCAGGTGAATTTCAACACTGGAACTTAACCACCGGCTGCAGGCGGCAGGAGGCCGGCAGGGCGTACTGGGTTTGAGCTAATCTGGGGGAACTAATGTGGTTACGTGGTTTGCGACAAACGGCGTAGTTACGGCTCTGAAAGACTCAGGCTGGCCGAGCAAAAAGCAACCCCAGCCGGCGGCCCAGCCGACTGGGGTTTTCCTGACGTTTCCCGGCGCTCCCCAGTGCCGGGACTTTGGGGAATCCTCACGGCGCTCAACCATGAGCGCAAGTAAGTTGGCAAGAATTTAACTGCCGGGAAAAATCAGAGCAATACTAAGAAAATACTAGAAGCCGGCGGCTGGGGTGATTCCCTTTCCTTCTACGCATTCGTAGGCGTGCCCGGTGGCCAGGTCCTTGAATTCCTCCACTCGCCCGCTGGGCCATTCGATGGTCGCCCGCTCAATGCGGTCGCGTTTGCCCACGCCAAAGGTTACCACCAGCTCCGATTGGGAAAGATAGCTGGAGCCGCCTTTCACCATGCGCGACTGGCTGGTTCCGCCGGCATAAATCCGCACCACCGCGCCGATCGCGTCGCGGTTGGATTTTGTCCCCACCAGGCGGAAGCGGATGCTGCGGTTTCCCGCAAGCTGATCGTTTCTATAAAGAAACGCCGAGCTGTTGTTGGTGGTCATCAGCAGGTCCAGGTCGCCGTCGCGGTCGAAATCGCCACAGGCCAGGCCCCGCCCCACTTTCGGACGGTCGAAGGAAGCTCCCACCTCGGCCGCCACATCCTTGAAATGGCCCTTGCCGTCATTCAGGAAAAGCTGGGGCGGCTGCGCGTAACCCACGTTGCCGCGAATGTTGCGCACCGTGTCATCAATGTGCCCGTTGGCCACCACCAGGTCCAGGGCGCCGTCCAGGTTCATGTCCGCGAACAAACACCCGAACCCCAGCGTGTTCCGGGAAGGCAGGCCCACGCCCGCCTGCATGGCTATATCGTCATAGATATGCCGGTTGTTCATGCGGAACAACCCGATCATTTCGTTATCGAAATTGGTGATGGCCACGCCGGCCGTGCCCGACCCCTCGAAGTCGCCGGTATCCACGCCCATGCCGGCGCGCGCCTTGCCCTCCGTGCTGAAAGCGATGCCCGCCTCCACGCCCACTTCCTTGAACTTCCCGTTGCGCTGGTTGCGATAAAGCTTGTTGGGCTGGGTATCGTTCGCGATCAGCAAGTCGGGCCAGCCATCCTGGTCGTAATCGAGCATGGCCACGCCCAGCGACTTGGAGCTGGTGTCGAAAATCCCGCTGGTCGCGGTCACATCCTCGAAAGTGCCGTCGCCGCGATTGTGAAACAGCCAGCAGGTCTCGCCGCGGTAGGCTTCCGGCGTGCAATAGGACTTGTGCTTGCCGTCCAGACTGCAGAACACATCGTGCGCCGGCGACCACTTCACGTAATTGCACACCACCAGGTCGAGCCGGCCGTCGCGGTCGTAATCGAACCACATGGCCGAGGTGCTGAAGGCCTCGCGTCCGCCCAAGCCGGCGACGTGCGTCACATCAATGAATTTTCCCCGCCCCGTGTTCTTAAAAAGATGGTTCTGCCCTACGCAGGTCACAAGGATGTCAGGGTGGCCGTCGTTGTTGTAATCGCCCACAGCCACGCCCATGCCATACATCTCCATGTCCAGGCCGGCGCTGCGCGTCACGTCGCTGAAGGTCCCATCGCGGTTGTTGTGGTAGAGCCGCAGGGTGGTGCGCTGGCGCTTGTGGCCGGGCCAGTCCATGCCGTTAATCAGCAGGATGTCCTGCCAGCCGTCGCTGTCATAGTCGAGGAAGGCACAGCCCGAGCCCATGGTTTCGGGCAAAAATTTTCCGCCGAAGGCTCCAGAGTTGTGGAGAAAATGAAGGCCGGCGCGGGCACTCACATCCACCAGGCGAAACCCGTGGCCGGCGGGCGCGGACCACAGTTCCATTGGCAGAACAGCAGCGCCTGCCAGGCCGCCCAGTCCCTGAAGAAAGATCCGCCGGTTCACGGAATATTTACCAGCCCGTGGCGGATGGCGTAGACCACCAGTTCGGCGGTCTTATGGATGCCCAGCGCGTCCATGATATTGGCGCGGTGCACCGCGACAGTGTTGACGCTGAGCTGGAGCTGGTCAGCGATTTCCTTGTTCGACTTGCCGTCTACGATCAGCTGCAGGATCTGCAGTTCGCGCTGTGTCAGCCCGGGACCACGTTCCCCGCGCAGGCTCGAACCTCGCGTCAATTGCCCATCGAGCACCTGCTCTCCCGCCGCCGCCTTGCGCACGGCCGCAGCCAGGTCCAGGTCCATGGCGCTTTTCAGGATGTACCCCCGCGCGCCCGCAGCCAGCGCCTGCTGCACCAACGTTTCTTCCGAATGCATGCTGAGCATCAGCAGGGCGGGCTCAGAACCGTTGCGCGCCGAGCCTTCCAGGATCTTGCGCGTGGCCGCCAGCCCGCTCATACCCGGCAGCGCGCAATCCATCACAATCACTCGCGGCTTCAGCTGTTGGGCCAGCCGCACCGCCTCTTCGCCATTGCCGGCTTCACCCACCACTGCGATGTCTGCATGATCCTCCAGCATGTGACGAAAGCCCCGCCGCACCAGGGCGTGGTCGTCCACCAGCAGGACCGTGATTTTTTCAGCCATGACTTTCACATTTCTCTCGCGGGACGCGCAGCCGCACCAGGGTGCCGCCCTCAAGAGGGACCGAGAACTGAATGGTCCCACCCAGCAGTTCCGCCCTCTCCCGCATCCCCACCAGCCCAATTCCCTGGCGCGCGCCGTTGTTCGCCAGTCCCTTGCCGTGGTCCTCCACTTCCAGTTGCAGCGCCGCAGGCTCGAAACGCAGCCGCGCCCAGGCCTGGCGCGCTCCCGAGTGCCGGGCCACGTTGTTCAGTGCCTCCTGCAGCACGCGGTAGACGTGCACTCCGGCGCGACCGTCCACTTCAAAGGGAGTACCCGATTTTTCGTAGCATATGTCAATCCCGGTCTGCTTTTCCACCGTGCGCAGGTACCACTCCACCGTGCTCTCCAGGCCAGCCTCGTCCAGCATGACCGGATGCAGCGCCTGGGAAAGGCTGCGCACGCTCTCCAGGGTGCTCTGTGCCACTTCGGAGACCTCACGCAATTCCGTGCGCAGCGGCGACCCCTCGGGCGCATGCTTCTTGGCCCGCTCCAGCATTGCGCCGACCGCAGTCAGTATCTGCCCGAATTCGTCGTGCAGCTCGCGGGAAATTTCCCGCAGCGTGGATTCCTGCATGCTGATCAGCTTCTGCGCCAGCTCGCTGCGCTGCTCCGACAGCGCCTCCATCTGCGCAAACAGGCGTTTGTTGGAGCGCATCACGTACAGGCTGGTGAGCAGGATGGCAGCCAGAATGGCGGTAAGGAAAATGTACACCTGCCGCTGCACCCGGTCGTAAATCTGGCCCACTTGCTGCGCTGCCTGCTGCTCAGCCTCATTGTTCTCTACCAGCAGGCGGGCCACCGCCGTGCTTAGCGCCGCCTGCCGCGCCTGCAGCGTCACTCGGATCTGCTCCCGCGCTTCCTTATCCTTGCCCGCCTCGGCCAGCGCGAAAGTCCGCCCCACCGCGCCCCAGAACTGGGCCAGCGACTTGCCAAGGTACTCACGCTGCTCCGGGGTGCGCCGCGCTACCGCCAACTCCTCTTCCCGGCGGAAGGCGTCGTCCAGGTCGGAGCGTACCCGCGCAAACTGCGCCGACCAGGCCGTGAGCGGATAGGGCTCATCGTTGTCCAGCATGTCACGCATGGCCAGGCCCAGGGAATTCAGGTCGTCTTGGATGCGCAACAGCTGCAGCGAATCCTTGCGGTTTCGGTCGGCAAGATTGTTCTGCAGCTGGCGCAGGCCGCGGATTTGCAGGGTGATGTACCACGAGTAGGCCACCACCGCCACCAACGTGATGACCAGCCCCAGGATGAGCCCGAGCGTGGGAGACTGGGCAGAAGGCCGCTGCACGCCCCGAGCATACGTCACCCCGCCCGCCTTTCGCCAGCTATCCCCCGGTGGCGGGCGCAGACCTTACGGTAGCGGGCAGGGCCAGGGTTTATAATTTGCCCTTTGTACCCTACAGGAGAGACGGAACGATGGCGCAAGCAACCATGGCGGCGATTCCAGGTCTGAAGGAGGCCTACGCCACCCTCAGGGGGCGCATGGAGAAGGCGGTGGACGACTTCCGCCGGGAGATGGCCGCGGTGCGCACCGGCCGCGCCTCCGTTCATATGCTCGACGGCGTGCAGGTGGAGTATTACGGCTCGGCCATGCCCCTCAACCAGATCGCACAGGTTCACGCACCCGAAGCCCAGCTCATAACCGTGCAGCCCTTTGATCCCAGTTCCCTGGGCAACATCGAAAAGGCGATCCGGGCCGGCGACCTTGGCCTCAACCCCATGAATGACGGCAAACTCATCCGCGTGCCCGTCCCACCCCTGACCGAGGAGCGCCGCCGTGACATGGTCAAGCACTTGCACAAAATCCTGGAGGAACACCGTACCGCGGTGCGCAACATTCGCCGCGACGGCAATGAGCTCATCAAGAAGGCGCTCAAGGACAAGAAGATCACGGAAGATGATGAACGCCGCTCGCTGGAGGAGATCCAGCGCCTGACCGACGATGAAATCAAGAAAATGGAAGAGATGAGTAAGGCCAAGGAAAAGGAAGTGATGGAGATCAAATAATTGGACTTGGGGTTCGCCGAAGCGAGCCCTGAGTGCAACCCTAACCTTCAACCTGCTGTCCAACTCATTACCGTGAAGCGCTGGTTGCTAATGACGATGGTCTTCCTTCTGGTGCTCTGCATCGTGGTGATCGTCGTCTCTCCTTACGTTGACCTGCCGCTCACAACTGTTCGCGCCTGTATAGTTGCCGTTCTTTTTGCGCAGGCCCTCCTGCTCGGCAGCATTTTGCAAACGCCCACGTTTTCGTTAATTGCGACGAGGATCTTTTCATTGGGCGCATCGCGGGCCACATGCCGACTACCTGCTCCGCTCCTGCCGCTGCTGTGCGCCTATCGTTGTTAAAGCCCCTCTGCGCCTGAGATTTGCCGGAGACGGTTCCCGCTCTGCCCACTCTGGGCGAGCAGGCACCCTTGGGTTGTAGTGGCAAAGGAGCAACCGTGAACCGCAAGGATGTAATTCAAGCCTGGGGACGCATCAGCACCGGCTACAAGCCGCTAATGTCCATCGAAATCACCCGGGAATGCCCGCTGCGCTGCCCGGGCTGTTACGCCTACGAGGCCGCTCATCTGGGGGGTGAAGTGACCTTACGGCAATTGGCGGATAAAAAGGGCGAGGAGTTGGTGGCCGGCGTGCTCCGGCTGGTGGATAAGCATCGCCCCCTGCACCTTTCTATTGTCGGCGGCGACCCTCTGGTCCGCTACCGTGAGCTGGAGGTTCTGCTCCCCGAACTGGAGAAGCGCGGGGTTTACACCCAATTGGTAACCAGCGCCTTCCGTCCCATGCCGGAAAGCTGGCGTTGGCTGCCGCGCCTGAAGATCGTGGTTTCCATTGACGGGCTGGCCCCGGAACATGACCAGCGCCGCAAGCCCGCCACCTATGGGCGCATTCTGAAAAACATCGCCCCGCACCGCATCACCATTCACTGCACCATCACCGCCCAGATGCTTTGCCGCCCCACTTACCTGCAGGAGTTTCTGGATTTCTGGACGCCGCGGCCGGAAATTGCCGCCGTCTGGTTCAGCCTGTTCACGCCCCAAAAAGGAGGGCGGGACCCGGAAATTCTCCGGTCGGAGCAACGCGTGTTTGTTGTTCATGAGCTGCAGAAATTGGCTGCTCTTTACCCCAAGCTCGACATGAATCACGACACCATCGGCGAATTTCTGCAGCCACCGCGCTCGCCCCTGGAATGTGTTTTTGCCGGTGTGACTGAAACCATCTCTGCCGATCTGAAGACCAGGATCACTCCCTGCCAGTTCGGGGGTAATCCTGATTGCGCCCAGTGTGGCTGCATCGCTTCCATGGCCATGGCCGGTGTGGGCCACAAGCGCGTCCGCGGTGTGCCCCTGGGCGCCGTGTTGCGCCTCTCCAGTGCGGTGGGCCGGGCCATGGCGCGTTTGCGCCCTGCTTGAGGAGAAACTATGCCGATCCTTTTCAACCCTATCGCTTTCGCGCCCTTCATGGCTTACGGGCCGCAACTGGAACTCGCGGGCACCGTGGTCGCCCGCACCGTGCGCGACGCCGTGCGCTGCCCTTATTGCGGCGCTTCTTACAACCTCCTGGTCCCGGCCGCAGCCTCTATCCCCGAGGTGGAAGCCTTCCGCCTGGACCTGGGCAGTGTCTTGAGCGCGAGTTGTGGCATGCACCCTCCCTTGGTGCAGGCTCCCTAGCCGTTGCTTTGAGCGCTGTCTACCCTTGCCGTATCATTTTCCCTGTGCACAAGGCCCGGTTCTTGCCTCTCATCCTGCTCGCCTCTACGCTTGCGGGCTGCAATCGCACTCAGCCGTCTGTTATCTGCGCTCCTCTGACGGCTGTGACTCGCGTTCAGGTATCACAAGAAGGCAGCATTGCCCCGCGCCAGTTCGGCATCACTAACCGCTACCAGCTTGAGGCGCTGATGGATTTCACCAACGGCCGCCGGGAAGGCTTCTCTGCTCGCCGTAAGGGGCTGCCCGTGGCGGCCACCTCGGCCGTTTTTTACAACGGTTCACAGCCTTTGCTCACCTTTGGCGCCGGCGATAACTTCTTTTCTTTGACTTGCACAGGTTACGCGGGCGTGCAGGAAGCCAACCGGGTGCAGATTGCCGAGTTCGAGCGCCTGCTCAACGAGCGGCCCTGAATTGCTTTTCTCTGTGCCTCTGTGTCTCGGTGGTGAAATAATTCCTCGCATGAAGCGCGTGATCCATGCCGCCTGCCCCCATGATTGCCCCGACGCCTGCGGCGTCCTCATCACCGTAGAAAATGGAAACGCCATAAAGGTCCAGGGAGATCCGGCGCACCCCGTGACCCGCGGCTTTCTTTGCGCCAAGGTGGCCAAGTATCTGGACCGCGTTTACTCCCCCCAGCGCGTGCTCTATCCCATGCGGCGGGTGGCGCCAAAAGGCGCGCAAAATTCCAATGCCGCGGGCAAGGCGTTCGAGCGCATAACCTGGGAGCAGGCGCTGGATGAGATTGCCAGCCGCTTTCAGCAGATCGCCCGCGAATTTGGCAGCGAAGCCATTCTGCCCTACAGCTACGGCGGCACCCTGGGCGCGCTCAACGGCGGCTCCATGGACCGGCGCTTTTTTCATCGCCTGGGCGCTTCCCAACTGGAGCGCACCATCTGCTCCGCCTGCGGCGAAGAAGGCATCAAGTCGGTGCTGGGGACAAAGCTGGGCACCGAACCCGAGCAGTTCCGCCACTCCAGGTACACCATCGCCTGGGGCGCCAACATTCACGGCAACAACGTCCATCTGTGGCCCTTTATCGAGGAAGCCCGCCACCAGGGGGCTAAACTCGTGGTCATTGATCCTTACCTCACCCGCACCGCACGCTGCGCCGACTGGCACCTGCCTATCAACCTGGGCACCGATGCCGCCCTGGCTCTGGGGATGATGCACGTCATCATCAATGAAGGCTTGCACGACGCCGATTACGTCTCCCGCTACACCCTGGGTTTTGAAGAGCTGCGCAAAAAAGTGCAGGAGTACCCGCCCCAACGGGTAGCGCAGTGGACAGGCATTGCGGCGGACGACATCATCAAGTTGGCGCACGAGTATGCTACCACCCGGCCTGCCTCCATCCGTCTCAACTACGGCGTGCAGCGCTCCGAGCGTGGCGGCATGTCCGTGCGCGCCATCTGCATGTTGCCCTGCCTTACCGGATCGTGGAAAGAAGTGGGCGGGGGCCTGCAGCTCTCCCTTTCCGGGGCCTACCAGTTGAACAAGGACACCCTGCAACGCCCTGACCTGATGTCCCAAAGCCCGCTGGGCCGGGTCACACGCACGGTGAACATGGTGGAACTGGGCAAAGTGCTTACCGAATCGAACGAGCCGCCCATCAAGGCGCTATTCGTGTACAACTCTAATCCGGCCGCGGTGGCGCCCAATCACAACCTGGTGGTGCATGGCTTGCTACGCCCTGACCTGTTCACCGTGGTCCACGAACAGTTTTTCACCGATACCACCGACTACGCTGATATCGTGCTTCCAGCCACTACTTTTTTCGAACACAAGGACCTGCAAACCGGGTACGGCCACTATTACCTGCAGATTTCCCAGCCCGCGATTGAACCCCTGGGCGAGTGCCGTTCCAACGTGGAAACCTTTCGCGCCCTGGCCCTGCGCATGGGATTCGAGGAAGAGTGCTTCCGCGAATCCGTTGATGAGATGATTGACGCTGCGCTGGAGTCCTCCAATCCCTGGCTGCAGGATATTAACCGGAAGCGCCTGGAGGATGAGGGGCATGTGCGCCTGAACTTTGGCTGTGTGGAGGCGGGGCAAAGCCCCGTCAGCACACAAGCATCGCAAGAGCCGTTTCTTCCTTTTGCCGAAGGAAACTTCGGCACTCCCAGCGGTAAGGCTGAGTTCTATAGCGAGCAATTGGCGAAACTGGATCTGGATCCGGTGGCCAGCTTCGTGCCTCCGCAGGAGTCGCGACACTCAGAGCGCGCCCGAAAATTCCCTCTGGAGCTGCTGGCCCGCAAGTCCGACAATTTTCTTAACTCCTCTTTCGCCAACCTGCCGGTGGTGCAGAAAATGGAGGATCCGGGCGTGCTCGATCTGAATGTCGCCGATGCGCTGGCCCGCGGTATTGAGGACGGCGCCCAGGTGCGAGTCTTCAACGAGCGCGGCGAGGCCTTTCTGCGGGCGCGAGTTAAGGGTGCGGTTCGGCCGGGCACAGTCTCGGCGCGCCTCAATTGGGCCAAACTCTCGCCCGCCGGCGCCAGCATTAACGTGCTGACCTCCGAACGCCTCACCGACATGGGCCGAGGCGCTACCTTTTACTCGGCGCTGGTGGAAGTTGAGCCGCTTGGTGCCAACGATCTGATCGCCAGCCGCTGATGCCACACGTTGTAACCATCTGCCTTTACAAATGTCCTTCCATTCTGCACGGCAAAACTTCCACCGCAGTCCGGTGTTAGAACGGCACGTGGCGAAGTGCTGACTCCTGACAAGGGACTTCTGGTTTGAGTTTTGCCTGACAATGCCCGACCGTATAGAATGGCAGCTTTCCAGACTACATGCCCCTGAGGTAGCCGCATTCTGAGTTCCCAGAACCGTCCTATGCCAAAGCTGTCCGGTGACGCTTGCCCAGAAGCCAAATCTGACCAGCAAGCCGCCCCGTGGTATTGGTGTAGCCGGTTGCGACCGCGGCTAACCGCCGGCGCCGCATTAATGTCTTGCCTTCTGTTGCTGGCGATTTCTGCCTTTGCCCAGCAGAACCTGATCGAAGCCATCGAGATCCATGGCAATCGACGTATCCCGGCGGATACGATTCGTGCCCACATCTTCACCCGGGCGGGCGACGTCTATGACCAAGCCGCCCTGGAACGCGACTTCAACTCCTTGTGGAACACCGGCTATTTCGATGATCTGCGTTTCGAGCGCGAGCCCGGCAAGAAGGGCTGGATCATCCATGTATACGTCAAAGAAAAGCCCACCATCCGGGAACTTAACTATGTGGGCCTGAATTCGGTGTCACAGAGCGACGTGCTGGACCGCTTTAAGGAGCGGAAAGTAGGGCTGTCGGTGGAAAGCCAGTTCGATCCCACCAAGGTGACCAAGGCGGCGGTGGTGATCAAGGAGCTGCTGGCCGAGCACGGGCGCCAGTTTGCCACGGTGCGTACCGAAGTGCGCCCCATCCCTCCCGCCGCCGTTTCTGTCACCTTCGTGGTCAAGGAAGGCCCCAAGGTCAAAGTGGGCGACATTCGCTTCCAGGGCAACCACAAGCTCAAGAGTCGCGAGCTGCGTTATGCCATGAAGAATTTGCGGCCCATTGGCATCCCTCACTCTATCTTCCTGGAAAACCTGTTTTCCAAGACCTACGACTCCAGCAAACTGAACGAAGACGCCGAGCGTGTGCGCCAGGCCTACCAGGAAAAAGGCTACTTCAAGGCCATCGTCGAGGACCCCCAGACCAAGCTGCGCGACACCCATTCCAAGCTGCATATCCCCCTGGTGCAGAAGGGCCAGGGCAAGGTGGTGGACATCACCATGCCTATCATCGAAGGTGACCGCTATCACCTGGGCTCCATCACCTTCAAGCACAACAAGGCGGTACGCAACACAGCCGCTTTGCGCGGCCTGTTTCCCATGAAGGATGGCGACATCTTCAATACTGATAACGTGCGCAAGGGGCTGGATAACCTGCGCAAGGCTTACGGCGAGCTGGGCTACATCAATTTCACCTCCGTCCCCGATACCCAGATCAACGAAGATAAGAAGCTCATCACCCTGGTGATTGACGTGGACGAAGGCAAGCCTTTTTATGTCCGCCGTATCGAATTCCAGGGCAATACCACCACACGCGACAAAGTCATCCGCCGTGAGCTCGCCATCGAGGAAGGCCAGGTCTACAACACCCGTCTGTGGGAGCTCAGCCTGCTGCGCCTGAACCAGCTCGACTATTTCGAGGCCCTGAAGCCGGATGAGGCCACCGAGCGCAAACTCGACGAACAGGCGGGCACGGTAGATCTAACGCTGAAGGTTAGGGAGAAGGGCAAGAACAGCATCCAGTTGACCGGGGGCGTAAGCGGTCTGGAAGGTTCCTTCATCGGCCTCAGCTACACCACCAATAATTTCCTGGGCTTAGGTGAAACCCTGCAGTTGCAAGCCAGCGTTGGCAGCCTGATGCGCAGCCTGATGTTCGGCTTTACCGAGCCTTACATGTTCGACCGCCCACTGCAGATGGGCTTTACCGTTTTTAACAACAAGATCAATTATGATCAGGCCAAGCAGGAAGAGCTGCTCACCGGACAGCAGCTCAACCTGCCACAGAGCTTCCTGTCCAATCTGCAGAATTTCACGCAGAACGACACCGGCTTTAGCGTATCCGCCAGTTACCCGCTGCACCGCTCCTTCAAGCGTGTGGGCATCACCTATTCCTGGGACACCGCCACCATTCAGACCTTCAGTGATGCCTCCACCGCACTGTTTGAGAATCTCGCCTTCAGTGGACTTTCCGGGCCCAACCAGCTTAAGGGCATTGTGACCAGTAAGGTTCTGCCCAACTTCTCCATCAACACTATTGACAACCCGACCCGACCCACTCATGGGCATCAGATTTACCTTGCCGCCGCCATTTCCGGGCTGGGCGGCACGGTCAATTCCATCCAGCCCATCATCAACTACAAACAGTTCATTCCGGTCAACCATCGCCGCAATGTAATCGGCTTTAACCTGCAAGGCGCTTTCCTGAGCGGCTTTGGCGGGCTGGTCGCCCCCCCCTTCCAGCGCTTCTACATGGGCGGCGAGCAGGATCTGCGCGGTTTTGATATTCGCTCTATTTCGCCGGTTACGTTCCTTCCGACCACCGTCAACATTCCCGTTACCAACCCGGACGGCTCGCCGGTTCCCCGCAATCCCGCCAACCCACGTTACGGCAACATTACCGTGCCCGTGCCCGTCAACCAGATCGTGTTTCCCGGCGGCGACACCAGCCTTGTCGGCAACCTGGAGTACCGCATCCCCATTGTCGGCCCAGTGGTCCTTGCTCCCTTTGCGGACGTGGGTTTCGATGGTATCGCTCGCCCTTCGCAGCTGAAACTGGCGCCCGAGGAGCTGGCCCTGCTCAACGGCAGTGTCTTTGGCTGCCCCACCCTCAACAACGCCTTCCAGTGCACTGGCACCCAGACTTTTCACTTTTCCCAGGAACTGAAGGTGCTGGGCGGAACCAACTTCATCCCCCGTCTGTCCACCGGCTTGGAGCTGCAGGTGCTGATGCCCATTATCAACGCGCCTTTCCGTATTTACTGGGCCTACAACGCCTTGCGGCTGAACGAATTCGCCAACACCCCCAACCCCATCACCCGCAGCATGTTCCCCAAAGGCGGGGCCGGCGATTACACCTATCAGCAGGCCGTTTCCGGCGCCAACTTCCTGGGCTTTTCGCCCGGCTATCTGCTGCGGGAGCCGCGCAAGACCTTCCGTTTCACCGTCGCAACCACCTTCTAGGTTTGGAGTTTCCGGGTTTGACGCTGGCCAGCAGTGACCCTATAATGAGACCCACTGAGGCCGGGAAAAACCTTTTTGATTGCCGAGGTCAAAACACCGGATTTCGGCGTGAGTAGACGGGATGAGATCCCTCTCCATTGACAATCTGCCTTTTCGACTCATTCCCGGAAATGATCTCCAAGGAGTTCAAATTTTCCAATGAAGAGCAAGTTCGCACCTTTCACGTTAGCGGTAGTCGTCCTCTCGGTGATGGCGCTGGGGCAAAGCAGCAGCGCTGCGCCTAAGCCGGCAGCGGACGCTCCGTCCACACCCCCGGCCACCGCATCATCGTTCAGCAAGATCGGTATCATCAACATGCAGCAGGCGATTCTCGCCAGCAACGAGGGCCAGCGCGACTTTCAGGCCCTCTCCAAGAAGTTCGAGCCTAAACAGGCCGAACTGAAGGGCATGAACGATGAAGTGGACAACCTCAAGAAGCAGCTCAACACCCAGGGCGACAAGCTGAATGATATGGCTCGGGCCAATTTGGTCAAGAGCATCGAGAGCAAACAGAAGGAGCTGCAGCGTAACCTGGAGGACGCCCAATCCGATTTCCAGTCGCAGCAGAACGACATCATGCAGCAGGTTGGCCAAAAGATGATGCAGGTGCTCGACAAGTACGCCAAAGCCAATGGCTACTCGCTGGTTCTCGACGTCTCCAACCAGAACAGCCCGGTCCTTTGGGCGGGAGCTTCCAGCGATCTGACCAAGGCCATTGTGGACCAGTACAACACGGTCTCCGGCGTTCCTGCTCCGCCTGCCCCGGCGGCTAAGGGCGGCCTGCCCGCAGCCCCGCGTCCGGCCGCCAACAAAGCGCCGGCGAAGCCCCAGCGGTAACGACGAATCATTTGTTCCGAAGGCCGCGCGTAGCGCGGCCTTTTTTGTTTGTTCTTTCCTAGGGAAGGGCGCGGAGAACGCACTTGCGCCCTGGCCCTGGTGGGCCTAGAGTAGTTTCGTTCATTTTCGAAAAGCTCCAGTTATCGGATAAATGAAATGAAACGAAACCTCTTTCTCCTCCTTCTTCTGCTTCTCCTGGTTTACTTTGCGCTCCCTGCCCTGGCCACTCAATCTCCCGACATTACCGAACTGGCCAGCGGCTGGCGCATGACCTCCGCCCGCAATGTTTCCGGCGAAGATGCCCAAGTCTCTCAGCCTGCCTTCGACGCCTCGCAATGGTATGCCGTTCGCCACATGCCCGCCACCGTGCTGCAGGTGCTGGAAGACGACGGCGTGTACAAGGACCTCTACTACGGCATGAACCTGACCAAGCCGGGTGACTTGTGGAAGCAGGACTGGTGGTATCGCACTGCTTTCACCGCGCCCGCTGGTAGGCAGGTCTACACCCTGATCTTCAAGGGCATCAACTATCGCGCTGACGTCTGGCTCAACGGCCACAAGGTCGCCACCAACTCGCAGGTGGTGGGCATGTACAACCGCTTCGAGTTCAACGTGAGCAAGCAGATAAACCCTGGCGGCGAGAATGTGCTGGCCGTCAAAGTCACGCCCGAAAGAGGCCTGCTGAACGAAGAAGGCGTGGTGGTGGGCGACCATCCCGTGGAACTGGCCGACAGCTGGCTGGACTGGATCAACTGGAAGTACATCGGCTACCACGATCCCGGGCGCAACATCAATATTCCCTTCGTTCCCGACCGCAACGCCGGTGTGTGGAAGCGTGTGTTCCTCAGCGCTACCGGCGCGGTTACCATTCGCCACCCTTATGTGAAAACCATTCTGCCGCTGCCCGCCATCGCTCCGGCCGCGCTCACGGTATATTGCGATCTCACCAATCACAGCCAGAAGCCGGTCACCGGGGTCCTGCGGGGTATCATCAGCCGGCCAGGCAAGGAAACCATCAGCTTCGAAAAACAGGTCTCGCTGCTCGCCGGCCAGGTAAAGGAAGTCTCTTTCACTCCGGAAGAGGTGGCGCAACTCTCGGTTCCCGATCCCGACCTATGGTGGCCTTACCGCTGGGGCAAGCCCAACCTCTACCATCTGAAATTGGATTTCACCCTGGACGGCAGCACCTCCGACGAGCAGGCCATTGACTTCGGCATCCGCCAGATCACACAAAAGCGCGACAACGACAACAGCTTCCCCAACATCGGCAGCGGCGGCGGCAGTTTCTACATGCAGATTAACGGACGCGACTACCTGATCCGCGGCGGCGCCTATGCCCCCGACCTGCTCTTCAAGAACGACCCCGCCCGCGACACCGCCATGATGCTCTACATCAAGGACCTGGGCCTCAACCTGGTGCGCTGGGAGCTGAAGATTGCCGACGACAGCATGATTGAGCGCGCTGACCGCGAAGGCGTCCCCATCATGCTGGGCTGGATGTGCTGCATGCAGTGGGAGCACTGGAACACCTGGAGCACCGAGGACCAATGGGTGGCCCGGGCCAGTCTGCGCGCTCGCCTCTACGAGCTGCGTTCCCATCCATCCGTGGTGATGTGGGCCAACGGCAGCGACGGCCTGCCCCCTGATCCCGTGCTCAACGACTACCACCAGATCGAAAGGGAACTGCACTGGCAGGATGCCATCGTGGACACCGTGGCTGAGCGTAACCGTTTCTGGAGCGGCATTCACATGCTCGGACCATACGTCTGGCGGCCGCCCTACTACTGGTTCAGCGACAAGTACGGCCCGGCGCGCGGCTCCTCCGCCGAAGAAGGCGACAATGAAACCATTCCTCCGCTGGAAAGCCTGAAGAAATTCATCCCTCCGGACAAGCTCTGGCCCCCCAACGAGTACTGGTTTTACCACGCTGGCGGAAACGAGGATGGCAACAACACCTTGGCCAACATTCGCCGTGCACTGGAGCATCGTTATGGACCGTCCAACGATGTGGAGGATTTAGAGAAGAAGGCGCAGGCGGCTTACTACGAGGATGTGCGCGCCCAATACGAGACCTACGCCACCCACTGGTCGAACCGCAAAATGCTGATGCACTGGATGATGGCCAATCCCTGGCCTTCCTTCTTCGGCCACCTGTTCGATTACTACTTCAAACAGGGCGGCGGCTACTTCGGCGCGAAAAAGGGCCTGCAGCCGGTGAGCATCGTGTGGGACTACTACGCCACGGGCGACCGCTCAACCGCCCACGTCTATGCCGTCAACCAGACCGGCCAGCCGCTGCAGAACCTGAAGGCAACCGTGGCCTTCTACAACATTGACGGGACGCGCAAGGCGGTGAAGGAAGCTGCGAACATCAATGTGCCCGCTTATTCTTCCCTGCCGGCGCTGGAAATTCCGCGCATTCCCGGACTCAGCTCCACCTATTTTGTGCGCTGCGACCTGACCACGGCCGACGGCAGGCCGCTGGCCGAAAACGTGTACTGGCAATCCACCACCGACGACGATCTGGGTCCGCCCAGCAACGACGACCAGTTCCTTACCAAACTGGTTAAGTGGGCAGATTTGACAGCGCTGAATACGATGCCGGCTGCGCCGGTGGGGGTGAAGGTAACTTCCAGCGGCGCCGATGAGCGCACCGCCAAAATCACGCTCACCAACAACTCCCGCCACATCGCCTTTTTCATTCGCGCGGAAGTGACCCAGGGCATGGACGGCAAGGAGATTCTGCCCATCACCTATGACGATAACTACATCACGCTGTTCCCCCACCAGTCGCGCACTATCGAGGCGAAGTTTGAAGCCTCGCAGCTTGGCGGAGCCGCGCCCGCACTGCGCGTAGAGGGCTATAACGTCTCCAAAAAATTGCAGGCCATCCCCTGAGCCCATCGTGCAGTTCTTGTACTGCAGGCTGCAGCTCAAGCGGGATGGAGTTAGTTGACCATTCCATCGCCGTTGGACGGGCTCCACCTGGGAGCCTCGATCACCTTCAGCACGGCCCGGCGCACGTACCGGCCCGGCGGAATCGCCGCCCGCTGCAACCGTCTCAGCTCCTGGCTCAGCGTTCTCACCAGCCGCAAACACAGATCACTGCGTCTCCTCAGCAAGATGGGGATGTCCTGCTTGCGGATGAACGCCACCCGGGAATCCTCCAGTAGTTCCGCCGTGTAGTTGTAAGGCTGGTTGCGCATGATGGCCGGCAAGCCCAGCAGGTAGCCCGGGCCCACCGTGCGGAAGGCCAGTTTTTCGCCAGTACGCGAATACATGGTCAGCCGCGCCTTGCCCCGGCACAGCAGAAATATGCCCCCGCTCTCGCCTTCGCAAAGCAGGATGGCGCCCGCTTCCCGCTCGATGGGATAGGCTATGCCCTCGAGCCCTTCCAACAGCCTTGGTTTCATGTCAGGTGCTTCACTCGAATCATGCTTCAGAGAGTTCATATCCAGCTCCGTAATAGGTTTTCATGAATGCGATCTGTCAATGAAGCGGCGTTAGAGATGGCCGCACGCCGGAGGCAGAACAACAATCAGATTAGGAAAGTACAAAGAAAGGCTGGGTCAGGGACGGGACCAACTCTATCGGCACCTGGAAACACAAAGATAAATCGGGGAACAGAAATGGTTTCGTTTACGAGTAGGCCCGGATTCAGGGAACTGTACAGGGAGTCGCTTCGGTTCTGCTGCTCCAGCGCATTGAACGGCTCATTGGGATGCTGCGGATTCTGTCGCTGTGTGCCCCGCAACGGTGAGCGCTGGTGACAAACACTGAGGAGCCACCCCCGCAGGCTGAAGTGGCTCTCGCCGGGCCCCCGCGACAGGTGTGCGGCTGCGGGCGCACACAGAATCAGCAACAAAACTACCCAGCCGCATTTGCCCACACCCGACATGCGCTCTCATGTTTGTAAAGGAGGCGGGTTGGCGGGTCAGTGATGTACATCACGCTGCGATGGTCATGGTCAGTGCGCCGCTCCCACCTCGGCCGAAACTGCCAGCAGGTACCAGGCGGCATGCGGCAGCCACTGCTCCGTCCAGCGCCAGTCGTTATCCGCGCCCGTCTGCCGCCAGGTCAGCTCGTAATCAATTCCGTCTTCGTCTTTGAACCCGCTGGTAATCCCGTTGGAGATGCCTCCCGCCGCGTTGCTGAACTCCCAGGAATCGAAAAACATGTACTGGGGATTGTTGTGCCCCACACCGTTCAACATGCAGGAGTCGTATGGGTTCAGCCCGAGAATCCAGTTGAGCTGATCAGCGGCAAACGACTGCAGCTGCCGGCGGAATGCCATATCTTCAGGAAAATGCGTGGAGGCCAGCGTAGCCGCCGCGGCCAGAGACGCCAGGCGCGCATTTTCCCCCTGCCACCAGGGAGCAGCATCCGAGTTGTGAGGAAAAAAGAAGCTGGTGCGCCGGGCTCCGGTCTTGTCCTGCACCAACTGGCGGGCGTAGTCAAACGGGTTATTCACTTCCCGGTCCAGAGTGAGCTGGGATTCCAGCGATTTCCGCACGGTTTGCAATACTTTCTGTTTCATGGCCGGGTCGGCAATGTCGGCGTAATACAAAAGGCTCACAGCGGGAAATCCCGCATCTGAGGCGTGGAAGAACGGCCGGGTGCCGTCGTCGGCGCGCCAGTAGTTCTGGTAACCGCCGCTGCTGATGAGCCGCGAGATGAGACTGCGGGCACGGCGATCGGCAGCCGCCTTGTAGCGTGGGTTGCGAGTGGCGCGGAACAACTCCGTGGCCGCGGTCAGGGCGGAATAATCATCCACGATGTTTTCTTTGCCATCGTTGGTCAGGCGACGATTATTCTTTTCCAGATAATCAAACGCATCCTCCCCCGCCTTGAGGTAGTCGGCGCTGTGAAATTCGCCCGATACCGGATAGGTGCTGGCCCTGGCCAGGGCCGCAATGGCCACCCCGCCGCCCGAGCGATAGCTCACCTCGTACTCCAAATCACTCTTGGCGTTCTCCACGATGCCCGACCGCTTCTGCGGTGAGGTGAAGATGCCGAAGGCTTTCATCTCCCCTGCTACCTTTCGCCCCTGGGGACGCTGATGCACTTCTTCCGAGGAAACCGAGCGATAGAAAGAACCGGCGGGGTCCTTCACCCGCACCAGGTAGTCGGCGCCAAACATGGCTTCGTCGAGCAGCCGGTCTTCATAGCGGATAGCGTAGGGCTGCCCGCGGCCGCGCAACTGGTCGTAACTTTTCAGCAGGCTGTACACCACCAGCGGAATCTGCTGCGGATTGAAGTAAGTGGAAAAGGAGAGGTGGGAAAGGTGCTTGCCGTAATCACCGGTGGCATCCCACCAGCCGCCGTGCGCGTCGAGAGTCCCTTTTTTGCTGCCTTCAAAGTGAAGATGCCGGTCCGCCTGATCCATCGCGCCGGTGCTGCGCTCCTCCTTGAAGTAGTAAATGACGTCGGAAAGCGTATTCCTCTCCAGCAGGTCCCGCTGGATGGCAAAAGGATAGGATCGGATGGCACCACGATTGCTGGCGCACTCCAGGTAGTACTTCCCTTCGGCGGTCACGGAATCAAAGTCAAACGTCCAGAAGTTCCAGTCCCGCCACTTCTGCACCGGTCCGGCATTGTGGGCTGCCGCGCTGAATACCTGACGATCGCTGCCGTCCTCTTTCAGGGCGCAATCTGAAACACTGTCGTCCGTGTGTCCCAGAATCACGGCGTGTTTCGGGCCTGCAGCCTCGTAACCCACGTGATTGGCAAGAACCTTCAATTCCCCCGCACGTGCGCTGGCCGCGGTCACCAGCAATAACAGAACAGAAGCTAAACGCCACATGGCAGCTCCTTGTTATGAAAAACAATTCACCGGTCCTTGGACATCGTGCCGCCAATCCTGCCTCGCAGCACGGTCACTGAGGCCTTGGGCAAAACAAACCCCGTCTCTGAGTCACCGGTTACAATGGCCACTGCCGCCGGGCCGTCAGGATCGGGACGGCTGTCTGGGCCGTCGGAATGCCACACGTACTGCTCGCTGCCGAAGGTCACCCTCCTGACCGGGCCGGCAAAATGGATGGCGTTTCCGTTCCCAGCGTGGAACACCGGACTTGCCCGGTGTGCGTTGGACTGGTCGCGATTCACCAGCAGCACTGCCCATTCTCCATTCGGCCGCTGTACCGCATACGCCGTCACCAGCACGTGCCCGGCGGCATCCTTCAAGTCGCAAGTCGCGGGAAAGATGCGATGAACCCCGGCGCCGTGCTTCACCCATTCCAAGTTGATTAGCCGTCCGGCAAAGTACTGCGAGGTGTGAGCGCGAATCTTCAAGTCTTGATCGGCGACAAAGTTGCCATAAGTTGTCCAGCCATGGCAGCCGGAACGCAGCGGCTCAGGCTGAATCGGCGAATGATAGTAAGCTGCGCCTCCGGCGGTCAGAAAGGAGCCCACGCTGTCTGCCAACCACAGCGCGGCAAAGATTTCCGTAAAGGGCTGCGTGAGCTGCCAGGAAACGTTGCTCTCGGTGTTCATTATGGGCACGTTTTCCGGCAGGCCGTCGTCGCGCCATACCTGCAGGATGTGACTCATAAGCTGCGGCTCACGGTAGAGATCCGACCAGGTAATCTCGCACGGCGGAAAGGGGTAGTGCTCGAAGGACATGAAGGCCAGGTCAGCCAATCGCCCGTGCCCTTTCAGATAAGCCAAAAACCGCCCCAGCCATGAGCTTCGGCCCTGGGCATCCGGCCACACCTTAATGTCCTCATTTACTCCCTGGAACACTGGCCCGCCCAGCTTCAGCCCGGGATCAACCGCGTGGATTGCCGTCGCCCACTGCAGGTAGAGCGCGCCATAATCCTCGGGCAGCATGTACTGCCCGTCCGGTTCCTCGCCCATTTCGATATAGCCGATGGGGTAGCCGCGCTTCTTGAGGTAGGCGATCTGCGACGCCGCATCTTCCGGTGTGCCATAGAGCATGGCCACCGGAATCATGGCGGGCAGATTGTTGGTTATGCCGCTGGTGAAGAAAAGGTCGAAGCCGGTCTGATCGCCGGCATGCACATTCAGATCACTCGCCGAGTGCCAGGGGTCAATCGAAGAACAGTAGGTCGCGGTTTGGTTTTGGTCCGGCCGGTGCTGCACCAGGTCCACGAATTCGCCATCGTCATTCAAGTTGCCGGCATAGAGTTCGGCGATGGTGTAACCGGCGCAATCGCGCGCATCCCCGGTGCTGTGGGCATGGCAGGTGGCCGACGACTCCGTCATCCAGATGCGCAGAAACCTGGCGGGCACTGGTTGGGCCGCGAGCTTGAGCACGACCGTGCCACCCTGTCCGCTGGTGACCGAGCCCTGGGGAAAGGCGAGCCACTTCCCTTCCGTGGGCTTGTCCATGGCGTGCTCGCCAGTCCAGTACTGCACTTCGTAGCGGCGCGCATAAGGCTCCGCCCAATCCACACGTACGACGCTAACCTGCTCCACGGCTCCCAAGTCAATCACCACCCATTGCGGGTGCAGCGCGTCGTCTTCGCCGGTAAATTTGCGAGTCAGGTAAGGATTGCTTTTCCAGAAGGAGTTGCGATTACCGTCCGTCAGGCGTGAGTAGCCGTGTTCGGTGCCGCCATTACGCGTGTTGCCACGGCGCGGCAGGGGATAGCCGTAGGAGTGACGCAGAAATTCTGTGGGTTCGGAGCTGCCCGTGAAGTATCCGCTCTGCCCGGCCGCATCACTCCAGGCGCCATTGTGGTTCCAGTGCCAGGCCGCAATTTGCAGTTCAGTATGTTGCCGGTAAGTGATCGGCCCCCATCCTGCGGATAAACACTCCTTAATTATGGGTTGGGTGTAAACCTTGTCCACAATTCCGTAAGGAAGAATATCCATGGAACTGCCCAGTGCTTTATCGGGATCGAAGGTATGAAGCGCGCGGGAGGCGTCCACATGAACCGCCCATGCGTGCGCACTCCCCTTGACCGCCGAATCGGGTGACAAGGAAGGCATTAGCAGCGGCGGTCGCGATAGCGCCAGGGCCGCCGCCCCTGTGGCTCGGAGAAATTCTCGCCGCGAAATGCCCATTGCGTCCTGAGTGCCCTCAGCCGCTGTCGCAAGCCGAGCGGTGCGATCCGATGGTTCACCGCTAAGTGCCGCTCCAGATTGGCATCAAGAAAAAAGCGGCAGGGCCGACCCCCCGCCGCTCCATCGTAAGAAAAATCCCTGTTACTTCTTGTTGACCGCTTTCCTGAGTTCGGCTCCCGGGGTAAATTTGGCCACTTTGCGGGCGGCAATCTTGATCACCGCGCCGGTTTGCGGGTTGCGCCCATTGCGGGCTTTCCTTTGCGAGACGGAGAACGTGCCGAAACCCACCAGGGCTACGCGGTCTCCCTTCCGCAGAGCGCCGGTTACGCTGTCCACCATGGTGTCAATGGCGGCGGCGGCCTGGGTCTTGTTAATGCGCGAACCAGCCGCAATTCTGTCGATCAAATCGGCTTTGTTCATCTTCGCTCCTGGGCAGGCCCGCCGTTCACGTACCACCATCTGCGCCAAAACGGCTGAGGACCTG
>JBLMXE010000436.1:0-11815 GCA_050257615.1 Chlamydiota bacterium
CAAATAGCAGGGCGCCTGTGGGCGCCTTTTCCCTTCTGCGCGTGGCGGTGTAGCTCAGGTGGTTAGAGCGACGGTCTCATAATCCGTAGGTCGTTGGTTCGAGTCCAACCGCCGCCACCAATCCCAACCCAAAAAAAACGAGGCCAAGTAGGACGACTGCCGCTCCATCGGCCGACCAGGAAAGCTTTGTTACGAAAGTAACTGCAAGCTTGTAGAAGCCGTTTACGTAGCCTTGTGGAGGAGCAAGACCGTGAAGCAGGAGTGCCTTAGGTGCGTAGCGGCGCGGCTCCGGGATTCCGCTTGCCTTGCCCAGGTCAAGAATGCATAATGTCGCCGCGCTTCCTTCGGTCCAGATCACGACCGCTCCAGTGGAATTGCGATGTTGTCCCGTCGTAACCTCCGTTGTTTCTTTCGCGGGTACCTTTGCCTTGTTCTCCTGATTCTTTTCCTGGTTGCGTTTAGCGCGCGCGCCACAGCCGATAACGATTCCGGCGCTTATGATTCCGCCGCCAATCAACTGCTGACCCAGGAGCGACTCCCTCCGCTGGAAATTTTCTTAGAGGACCACCCTAATACACGGCTGAAAAAAGACGCCCTGGAACTGCTTCTTTACGGCTATCAACAAGCCGGCCGGCTCGGCAAAGTTACCTGGGCGGCGCATCAACTGCTGGGTGTTGATCCTTCCAATGCCCTGGCCCTGGCAGTAATGGCGGAGAGTGCTCAGGAAATGAGCCAGATGCCGCCGCAACGCCCAGAAGACCTGAAGCAGGCGCGGGCGGTGGCGACGCGGGGCCTGTTGGCGCTCCACAGCTTCAGTGCACCACGCGGGGCGGACGCATCCCTGTTCGAAAATATGAAAGCCCAGGCCAAGTGCACCCTGGACTCGGTTCTGGGCGAGGCCGCGCTGCGCTCCAAAGACTACCTGACCGCGCAGGCGCATTTGCGGGACGCGGTTGAAGTCACCCCCAATGATGTCAATCGCCTCCATTCCCTGGCCCGCGCATATTTGCTGGCGGACCCTCCCAACCATAGCCAGGGGATGTGGTTCCTCGCCCGCGTGACCAACCTGGCAGGGGGAAGTCAATTGGGGCGTCAGGCGAATAGTTACGGCCGGGAGCTTTCTCAGAAGCTCTACCATTCCGGCTCCCGCTGGCAGGAGCTGCTGCAGGAAACTCGTCTCAACTCGATGCCTGGTAGCTCGGGCTCCACGCCAGATGCGCCCACCGAAGATGAGTCTCCCGCGACACCCCCAGCTTCGAGTGCGGCCAATGGGCTGATCGCGAACTCAGCGGATTCCTCCACCCACGATAAAAATGTGTTGCTGAACCTTCGGGTTACGCTGCTGGATGCCACCCAGCAAAGCCGGAGCGTCTCCAACGTCGAGATTCTGCTCCGCCGCCTGGACAATGGCAGGGAACCCTATCTCGGGCCGGTGCTGACCGATAAGTTCGGCCGGGCGGCACTCCCGTTGCCGGCGGGCCGCTACGAACTAGTGACGCCCCACGGTGTCAGCTGGGGACAAAAATGGCTCACCTGGAACCTGGAAGTCCCGGCGTCCGACCCGCAGAACTACATCCAGCTTACGGACGAAAATGCAACCGACGTGGATTCCAGGCAGCAGGATCGGGGGCCATCAACCACCGCTCCCCTGAAAAACACAGTTTTTCCCAATGCAAATTCCTCGCCCCAGGCGGAACGGCCGCTGCGCAGATACTCGGCAGTGATCGTCAAAAAGTTCCTGGTCGAGGAGGACAAGGACACGGCAGAGTTTCGTGGCGGCGATGAACTGTTGCTCCAGGAGCTCATCGTTGGCAGGATGCGCAAATTCACCTCGTTCAAGAGTGTGGTTGACAGCAGAGAAGGCCAGCCGCAGGCGGCAGGCGCGGGAGGTTCCGATCCCGCCGCCCGCTTAACACTGGCGGGGACAGTGGTCGAATACAAGACTGGGGGCCGTATCCGGCGCAATGTGCTCGGCATGGTCGGCGGCGTAATGAACCTGACGGTTCGATTCGTGTTTCGTGACGCGCAAACGGGAGAGGAAGTGTTCAGCACCGACCTGACAGGAGTGGGCGGGCCTGTGTTCTTTGGAGGAAACACCGAGGAGATGTACACCCAGGCCATGTTGCGCCTGGCCGATTCGTTTATCAAAGTCGTTGACCATAATCGCTAGGCCGAGCGGTGCGGCCCGCCGCTCTCCGCGTCGCAGCGGTGGCGGCAGAAGCGTTCCCGTCCTCACCCCTGCCCCGGTGTTATGCTAATCATAGCTCCTGCCAGCGAGGGCCTGCGCTTTCATGTCCAACCCTGATACTCCCGAATCCAAAACGGCTGAAGACACCACCGAATCATTCCAGGAAGCTTTTTCGCGCTACGAGCAGGACCGCAGGCGCGGCGCCGAAGCCGGCAAGCCCCGCGAGGGCACGATCATTGCCGTTTCCCCCGATTCGGTTTACGTGGATATCGGTTTCAAGACCGAAGGCATTCTGCCGCTGAGCGTGTTTCAAAACGATCGCCAGCCGCCTAAGTCCGGCGACAAGCTGTCAGTTACGGTGAAGGGCCGGAATGAGGAGGGCTACTACGAGCTCACGCGCGGCCGGGTCGGCCGGCCAACCAGCTGGGAAGATCTGGAGAAAGCCTTCACGGAAAAAACCAGCATCGTGGGCACCGTAACCGGCACAGTTAAGGGCGGGCTGACGGTGGACGTAGGCGTGCGCGCGTTTCTGCCCGCCTCCCGCAGCGGCGTGCGCGAGGCCGCCGATATGGAGAAGCTGGTTGGGCAGGAGATTCGCTGCCGCATCACCAAGCTGGACGCGGCCGATGAGGACGTGGTGGTGGACCGCCGGGTAATCGCCGAAGAGGAAGCCGGCGCCGCCCGCGAGCGGCGGTTTGGCGAAATCAGGGAAGGCGAACAGGTGCGTGGCGTCGTGCGCAGCCTCACCAGCTATGGAGCCTTTGTGGATATTGGCGGCGTGGATGGGCTGCTGCACGTCGGCGATATTTCCTGGCAGCGCATCAGCACCCCGGCGGATGTGCTTTCCGTGGGCGACGAAATTGAGGCCCAGGTGCTCAAGATTGATCCCGAGAAGCAGCGCATTTCCCTGGGCATGAAGCAGTTGCAGCCCAATCCCTGGGACACGGCGGCGCAAAAATACAAGCTGGGCGAGCGGGCGCGGGGCACGGTGACTCGCCTGATGGATTTTGGCGCCTTTGTGGAATTGGAACCGGGAGTGGAGGGGCTGATTCACGTCTCCGAAATGTCCTGGGCCAAGAAGGTGCGGAAGCCTAGCGACGTGCTCAAACCCGGCGAAACGGTGGAGGCAGTCATTCTCGGTGTAAACGCCGGCGAGCGCCGAATCTCGCTCGGTCTGAAGCAGACGCTGGGCGATCCCTGGGCGGAGGCGGCACAGCGTTTGGCCTCAGGATCGGTAGTGGAAGGGCCGGTGACCAGCCTGACCAAATTCGGCGCTTTCGTGCAAATTGCCGAAGGCGTGGAGGGCATGATTCACGTCAGCGAAATCAGTGCTGAAAAGCGCATCAACCATCCCCAGGATGTGCTGCGAGCCGGGCAGGTGGTGACGGCGCAGGTGATCGCCGTGGATCCCGAAAAGCGCCAGATCAAACTCAGCATCAAGCAGTTGGTTCCGACCAGTATCGAAGAATATCTCGCCGAGCATCGGCCCGGCGATGTGGTCAGTGGCCGCCTGCTGGAAGTTCAAGGGGCCCAGGCCCGCGTGGAATTGGGCGAAGGCATCCAGGCCGTTTGCCGGGTGGAGGCGCAGAGCGCTGCCGGCGAAGAAGCGCACGCTGAAGCCAAGGTGGATCTGGCGGCGCTCAGTTCCATGTTGCAGGCACGCTGGAAGGGCGGAGCGGCCGTCGGAGCAAGCAGAAAAGAACCGGCGCGTACGGGGCAAATCCGTCAGTTCCGCATTACCAAGCTGGATGCGGCGTGCAAGCAGATTGAATTAGAGCTGGCCTGAGTTGTTAGTCCGCAGCCTTAATTTCCCTGTAAATCCGCAACTCACACTGCGCAGCGCCGGCGTGTTCGCGCTGGCAACTCACTTCTATTTTCCGCGCTCCAACCCGCCAGACGTGGGGCGAGGAATGGTGCGACGTGAAACAGGTCTGATCGCAGTGATCGGAATATTGTTGTGGTCGGCGGCTCCCGCGGCTGCGGCTGGCTTCAAGAGCTCCGTACGCGGGATCAAGAAATACCTGATCATTGATTTTCTCCTGGCTGCGGCGGATTACGAGAGCGCGCAAGCCGTACAGCATCCCGGCGGCTGCGTGGAGAGTAACCGCCTTTTCAGCCGCTATCCCAGCCGAGCCCGCTTTTACGGAGAAGGTCTGGCCATTGACGCTGGCCCGGAACTGCTGGGTTGGTTTCTTCACCGCAAGCGCGCGCGATTGTGGCGGGCGCCGTTCGCCGTGGTGGCGGCTTGGCACAGTGAAGGCATCATCAGCAACCTGCGCTGCAGCGGCACACAGCCCTAGAAGTGGTTTTCCTCAGCTGCTGTCCGTTCGAGTGCCACCGGGGCGGTGAACCTGTACACTCCGGCATCCTCTCTAGATTCGCCTCCTTCAAAACGTGTGCCCGCGGTGCGCAATTGTCCTAAAATGCTCACCTTTAGCCGCGGGATTCATTTGTACCCTGACTGAAACGGTGGTCCGGACAAATGAGTCACCAATTTGCAAATTGGGAACTTGAGAACTGGAGGCCGGAGTTGCGCGAACTGCAAGGAAAAATAATGCGAGCACTGCTTATGGCGGGCTTTCTGTTGTCCATAGCTCCGCTTTCCGCGCAAGCTGCGGAAGCCCGGGTGCGCCTGGCCATTGTCGGACTGGACCACGATCACGTCTGGGGCATCCTCAAGGACATTGCTAAAGAACCACAGGCCGAGCTGGTGGCCATCGCCGATCCGCACCCCGACCTGGTGCAGAAAGCAAAGGCCCAGGTGCCGCCCGGCGTGAAGTTCTATTCCGACTATGTGAAGATGCTGGATGAATCCAAGCCCGAGGCGGTGATCGTGACCACTGAGACTGACCGCCACCTCGAGATTCTGCGCGCCTGCGCCCAGCGGCACATCAGCTACTCCACTGAGAAACCCATGGCCACCAACGCCCGTGACGCTCAAGAAATGGAACGACTGGCGAAGCAGGCGGGTATCAAGCTGATGGTCAACTACTGGAATGCCTGGGTGGCGCCTACGCACGACCTGTTTCACCGCGTTCATAACGGCGAACTGGGACCGGCGCAGAAGATCATCGTGCAATACGGCCACCAGGGACCGAAGGAAATTGGCGTTTCCAGGGAATTTGCCGCCTGGCTCTATGACCCGGTGAAGAACGGCGGCGGCGCGCTCATGGATTTCGGCTGCTACGGTGCGGAATGGGCGCTGTGGCTGAAGGGCCGCCCCACGCGGGTTTTCGCCACCTCGGAAAAGCTGAAGATCCAGCAGAAAAACCGGGTGGAAGATGATGCCACCATCATCCTGGAGTATCCCGATGGAGTGGCCATTCTCCAGCCCTCCTGGGATTGGCCCTACAACATGGACCGGGTGCAGGTGTTCGGTCCCAAGGGAAGCCTGCTGGCTACGCAGGAGCAGTTGTTCTCAAGACCTGCCGGCGCCGATGATTTTCCGCTGGAAGGCAAGCCCGTGGCCCTGGCTGCCGTGCCCCACGAGAGCAGTAATCCCATCAGCTATCTGGTGGACTGCATCCGGCACAACAAACCGATCGAGAATCCCCTGGCCGCCCCGCTGAATGTGCAGGTGGTGGAAATTTTGGATGCGGCGCGGGAATCCATCCGCACCGGGCGTGCCGTGGAACTGCCGCGCGCGGCAATTTCTGCGCCAAGTGGCAACTAGACCTTGTGCCCGGCAATGTATGAAGTGCGTGTACATCTTTCAGAGTCTCTCCTGCATCTGCTAAGGCTGGCGTAGGACCCGGGGACCAGAGTAAGCTCGTTACCCGTCAGGGCCTCAAACTGCGTGTCGCGGCGCCACCCGACGCAGCAGGTGCTCATCTTGCCACGGAAAAAACATCTCCAGAAAGACAAAGAAGCAGCTCTCCACCAGCCCTCAGTCCCCGCCCGGCCAGCCGCGGACGACCCGGGCGAGTTGCAAAAGTTTGTTGAGAACTATCTGGATTTGGCCGACAAGGCCCTGGGCTTCATCCGGCGGCCGGGCCCCAACCACCAGCTAACCGTCTCCACCTGCATTCACTGCCAGCACACCATCGCGGCCACCAATCTCAAGTTGCTCGCCTTCGCCGAAAACCTGCATGCCTGCCCGGCCATTCAGTCACCGTCGCCCTCGCACAAGGACAAAGCTGCCTGAACCATTCTTAAGCTATCTTATGGTCAATGCGGGTGCGGCGAATTCTTCTGCTTTTCACTACGGCCGGCGCAAGAGTGAGTTCCGGCAGGGCCGCGTGTCCGCTCAGGCGCAGCGATTCCGCGTAGTTGAGATAAGTTTCAATCGAAGCTACGACTACGCGGGCATCAATGGTGATCAGATCAATACCCGCCAGCTGGAAACGTATCCAGGCATCAATCACGATGCCCTTGTCTAATACGCGATCCAGTACATCGAGAAGACGAGTACCGCCGGGCTGGTGTTCGACGACCATGGCGCGTTTCTAAGTCAGATCCGAGTTCCGCTTCTGACCTCGCAGGCGGTCCGCGATCCTGTGCTCGCGAATGCCCTGGACGAACCGCCTTACTCCGAGTTCGGCGGATCTGGTTCCTTGCTTTAGACGAAGGCGCGCATAGTTGTGTAGCTGGATGCTCCGATGCCGGCCGGTCTAGGGAAGATGCCCCGCGGGTTTGAGAAACCAGAGTTCCGGAACTGCTACCATGCGGACGGCGATGGCGGCTACCAACCTCAATCCAGTTCAGCTTGGGAGCATCCTGGCGGCGCTCGGACTGCTGCTGGTGGCGTTCCTGGTTCCGTGGCGGCCGATTGAGCGTGTGCTACAGAGGTCCAGAATTCGGAGCGCATTCCGAACCCTGGCCCGGCGCCGTGCCTGCGCCATCCTCCTTACCGGCCTGCTTGCCTTCGGGGGCGACGCCCTCGTCAGCTGGTGGAAGCCACCCCTGCCCACTGCTCCGGACGAGTTCAGCTATCTGCTGGCGACCGACACTTTTGCCTCCGGCCGCGTCACCAATCCCACCCCGGCGCAGTGGCAGCAGTTTGAAACGCCGGAGGTGCTGCTTCGCCCGACCTACCAATCAAAATATCCGCCCGGACAGGCGTTGTTCCTGGCCGTGGGGCAGCGGCTCACCGGTAATCCTCTGGCTGGCGTTTGGTTAAGCTCGGCTCTTGCTTGCTCTGCTCTTTGCTGGATGCTGCAGGCTTGGGTGGGAGAGATGTGGGCGCTCTACGGCGCACTGCTGGCTACATTTCAGCTGGCCTTCTTTGGACATTGGGCCCAGAGCTACTGGGGTGGGATGGTGGCCGCCTTGGGCGGAGCTCTGGTTTATGGAGCGGTGCGGCGCGTCGTGGATGATGAACGCGGCTGGGCCGGCGCCGGCCATGCCTTACTTTTGGCCATGGGGCTTCTGATCCTGGCCAACACCCGCCCCTTTGAGGGACTGCTGGCGACGCTGCCGGCGGCCGGAGTACTGCTGGCCTATGTGTTGCGCAAGCGGGCTGCGCAGCGTCAGTTCATTCGCCAGACCGTCCTGCCCGCAACCGCCCTCTTGCTCCTGGGAGGGTTTCTGATGCTGGCCTACAACCAGCGCGTGACCGGTAGCCCCTGGCGCTTGCCCTACCAGGTTTACGAACAGCAGTACGATGCCGTGCCCAGCTTCATCTTTCAGCGCCTGCGGCCCTGGCCCCAAATTCAGGATGCCGCCATGGAAGCGGCCGCGGTGGAGACGCTGGCCGCCTGGCGCTGGGCCCACGGCTTCTACCGCCTGGTCTTCATGACCAGCAAGCTCTTCGAATTCTGGCAATTTGCCTTTGGCGGGGTCCTCTCTCTGCCTTTTGTGTTGCTGGCGTGGGCGGAGCGCTGGCCGGCTGCAGTTCGCCTGCTGCAAGTGGCAGCTTTCACCGCCGTACAAGCTCTGGCGCTTCCGAGATTTTTGTTCTGGCCATCCCCTAGTCCGGCCTGGACGATGGTGTTGTTGCTTACTTTGCTGGTGCAGGCGGGGCTGCTGCCCCTCTATTTCCGGGACTTCTGGGAACGCGCGGCGCTTGCCGCTCTGGGGTTGGTTGGGTTGGGACTGGTTCTGGAAACCTGGCGTTTCCATTCCCACTACATGGCGCCGGTGATGCCTCTGGCTATCGTAGTGCTAGTGCAGGCGATTCGCCGCAGTTGGACGTGGGCTCGCGGCCGAAGCGCTCCCGGGAAAATCCTGGCGCTGGGCCTGCCAGTTCTGACTCTGGCCATTGCGGCGTCGGGGTCAGTGGGCGCTCCGGGCCCGCTGGATTTATGGGCGCAGCAGCGGGCGAAATTGCAAAAGCGCCTGCAATCCATGTCCGGACGGCAGTTGGTCATCGTCCACTATGGTCCGGAGCATGACTTCTATGAAGAATGGGTGGAGAACCGCGCCGACCTGCAGGACGCCAAGGTAATCTGGGCGCGGGAAGGCAGTACGGAGCAAAACTGCCGCCTGGTTGCCAGCTACCCCGGGCGTACGGTTTGGCTTCTGGATGCTGATCGTATTCAGTTGGAGAAATACACTCCGGATTGCTCCACCGGCAATTCAGCCCCGACTCCTGGCGTCCCGATTTTGCAATCGCTCCCCGACCGCTGAGTTCGTGTGGGGCGGTTCCCACCTGGAGGGCAACCCTTACCCAGGGGTGATGAACTATTTCAGGTTTTCTCTGTGCCTCTGTGTCTCTGTAGTGAATGGCTGTGGTGAATGGGCGGCTCAGGCGTCCAGACCCAGCTTCTCTCGGCCTTCCTGGCTGATGCGGCTGGGCTCCCAGGGCGGGTCCCACACCACATTGACTTTCACGGTGTTCACACCCGGCATATTGAGGATGGTGG
The DNA here is from genome assembly GCA_050257615.1 of Chlamydiota bacterium. Taxonomy (GTDB): domain Bacteria; phylum Acidobacteriota; class Terriglobia; order Terriglobales; family Acidobacteriaceae; genus JAICWP01. Next base: position 8,992 of record JBLMXE010000436.1, read on the forward strand.
TCCGGATGTCGTGACTGATTTCGTTGTGCGAAGGACAGCCCGGCGCGGTCAGCGTCATGTCAATCACCACGTCTCCCTCTTCGACCTTGACGTCATAAATCAGCCCCAGGTCCACGATGTTCAGCGGGATCTCCGGGTCGTAGCAGAAGCGCAGCCGCTCCATGATGTCGTCGCGCGTGGGCATGGCTCCTCAAATTCTACCTGATTGGAGCAGGAGGCCGTCGGTCGTCGGCTCTCGGCCTTCGGCAGGGTCGTTCGTCGTTGGCTGTTGGCCGTTGGCTCGCGTCCGCCCGTCGTCGCATTCGATCCTTGGGCAGGCAACCGACACCCGAGGTACGCGAGCCGGCAACCGACAGCCGACGGCCGAGTCGTCAGCGGTGCTTCTGCTTGCGCTGACCGCGCGCCGGCCGTTCCTCAAACAGCGCGAACTGGATTTTCTTCTGCACTGGGTCAATGCGATCCACCAGTACCCGCACCCGGTCGCCCAGGCTGAAAGCACGGCGGGTGCGCTGGCCTATGATCTGCTTGGTGTTTTCATGGTAGGTGTAGCGGTCGTCGGTCAAAGTGGAGAGCGGCACCAGGCCCTCCACAAACAATTCGGTCAGCTCCACAAACAGGCCGAACTTGGTCACGCTCACGATCAGACCATCGAAATCCTCACCCACGCGGTCTTCCATGAACTTAACCTTCTTCCACTCCATCAACTCGCGTTCGGCATCGTCGGCGCGCCGCTCCGCCTGGCTCGATTCTTCAGCGATTTCGTGTAGAACCTCGAGAGGAATCGGCTCGCTGATTCTTGCGGGCGAGCTCGCGGGCGAGAGCTTGCCCTGAACCCGCGACACATGCTGGTGTTGCGGCTTGGCCGTCGCCTCCTGGCGCTTGGACCAGGGCGAAGGCGAGCCCTCGCTCGCCAGCGGCACGCCTTTTCCAATGGCAAGACCGTGTTCGTGAGCCTCCGCCGACTGCTGCAGCACATCTTTGAGAAGGCGGTGAATGACCAGGTCGGGATAGCGCCGGATGGGCGAAGTGAAATGCGTATAGGTGGGGGTGGCCAGCGCGAAGTGGCCCTCGTTCTCCTCCGAGTAGCGCGCCTGTTTCAGCGACCGCAGCATCAGGTAAGAGAGGATGCGCTCCTCCGGCTTGCCGGCAATCTTTTGTGTCAGCTTCTGGTACATGCGGGGCGTGATGTGCACCTCTTTGGGCAGTTCCATCTCCCGCGGTCGCTTGCCGGTGCCATAGCTGGCCCGCCGGTCGGTTTTAAACTGAAAGCGCTGCACCGGAAGCGCGCCCACGCCCAGGGAATAGCCGAAGGCGGCGGCGATATTTTCAAACTCGTACACCCGCTTGGGATCCGGCTTTTCGTGAATACGGTAGAGCGAGGGAACCGCATTGTGCTCAAGGTAGTGGGCCACGCACTCGTTGGCCGAGAGCATGAACTCTTCAATCAGGCGATGGGCGATGTTGCGCTCTGAGCGAGTGACGCTGCGCATGAGGCCGAATTCGTCGAACTCGATTACTGGCTCGGGCAAGTCGAAGTCAATCGAGCCACGTCGCTCCCGCTTGCGGTTGAGAATCACGGCCAGGTCGCGCATCAGCTCGAAACCGCCCACCAAAGGCTGGTAACGCTTGCGAACTCCGGGATCGCCTTCCAGGATGAGATTCACGTCGGTATAGGTCATGCGCTCGGCGGAGCGGATTACCCCCTGGTTCAGTTGGTAGCCGAGTATCTCGCCCTGGTGGTCAATTTCCATGGTGCAGGACATGACCAGCCGGTCCACGTGGGGGCGCAGGCTGCAGATGTCGGTGGAGAGTTCGATGGGCAACATGGGCACCGCGCGGTCGGGGAAGTAAACCGAGTTGCCGCGCAGCCGCGCTTCGCGGTCGAGCGCCGAGTCCTCGGTCACGTAGTGGCCAACGTCGGCAATGTGCACCTGCAGCTCGAAGTTGCCGTTATCGAGGCGGCGCACGGCCACGGCATCGTCAAAATCGCGTGCCGTCTCGCCGTCAATGGTCACAATGGGCAGGCTGCGGTAGTCGCGCCTTTGCTGCAGTTCGCGGGCGGGAATGATGCCCTCCACCGCCTGTGCCTCTTCCAGTACCTCGGCGGGGAAGCGGTGTGGCAGGTGGTACTTACGGATGACGATTTCTACGTCCACTCCGAAATCATCTTCATAGCCCAGAATCTCGATCACCCGCCCGCGTGGGTTTTGCGTGGGCGTAGGCCATTCGGTGATCTCAACGTCCACGACCACATTTTCCAGGTCGTCCCACGCCACCTCCCGGTGCTTTACCTCTTCGCCGATCACCCGGTGAACAGCCCTGCTTTTCTTATGTTTTTTCCCTTCTGTTTCCTCGGCGTCCTTCGCGTCCTCTGCGGTTTTGGTTTGGGGTAATTCCAGCCCCCGCGGGATGATCACATCCAGGGTGATCTTTTCATCCATCGGCCGCACGTAGTTGTAGCGCGGGCCGTAATGGAAGGCGCCGACAACGGTGGGATGCGCTCGCCCCAGCACGCGCAGGATGCGGCCTTCGGCGCGACCGTCGGAGCGAATGGTCCCGATCTCTACCAGCACGCGGTCGCCGTGCATAGCCGAGCCGATGGCGTTGGCGTGAATATAGATGTCGCCGCTGATGCGCTGCTGCACCTCAGCGCTGTCGGGAATCACGAAGCCGTAACCATCACGGTGCATGCTCAGCCGCCCAGTCACCGCATTCTTGCTCTTTGCTGCCTGGGGAATGGAGAAGCGCTCGCCGTCGCTTTCCACCAGTTCGCCGCGCGCCACCAGTTGCCGCAGCCGCTCCGCCAGTTCGCGGCGGTCATTGC
>JBLMXE010000437.1:0-26992 GCA_050257615.1 Chlamydiota bacterium
GCGCGGCACAGGCGGCGGCTGAGCTCGAACAGTTCCGGGATGGGCTCGCTGGCCACCACGCATCCCGTGCCGAAATCCTCTGGGGACTGCACGATCTTTCGGGCGGTGAACCAGGCGAGCGGTTCGGAGTTCTCGCCGATGTAACCGCCGCATACAACAATCTGCTCAGCGCTGCCGGGAATCCATTCCTGCAGCATCAGTTCAGCGCCTACCCGGGAGACCCGGCCATATTCCTTTCGCAACTCCGCCAGGCTGTCAGCCCGGAACGCTTTTCGCCCGCCCACCAAATTCCAGTTCTCCCCCAGCCGCCAGTCAACCGAGCGCACCGGCTTTACCACGCAGGGGAAGCCCACCTCGCCGGCCGCTTGTTCCAGCTGGGAAGCATCGCTGACCACCGCCGTGCGCGGTACGGGGACTCCGGCGGCCTTTGCCGTTGCGACCAGGGAACTCTTGTCCATCACCCGCTGCAAGAGTTCCCGCTCAGGAATTGCCAGACGGTAGAACGGTTCCAGTTCGTGCCGGAAGCGGTCCAGGAAGAGCACGTCGGCGTCGCGTGTGGGGAAGATGAGCGCGCCCTGCAATTCGGGCGTGGCCTGCAAAAGAAATTCGGCCAGCGCCTCGGGATGCTCCTGCGAGTTGGGCGCAGAGCGGACCTCGCAAAAGCGGGTGAAATTCCCATAGATGCGAGGGTGAGCCGAGAGTCCCACCACGCGCACTCCGCGGCCCGCCATCTGCCGGGCGATGGCCAGACCCGAATAAAACAGGTTCAGAATCAGCACGGTGGGCGCTGAACCGGACACCGCGCCGTTCCGGGTCTCTCTTTCTTCGACGATGGCAACGTTGTCCATTGCGGTTAGCTCAGCTCCACCTGGATCTGTCCGGCCGGCCAGTCTGCCGTCCTTGGCTCTCCGCCAGACTTGCGAAACAACACCAGCGCCGACCAGCAATATCGCTGCAGCCGCGGAAAGCGCACCAATACCGGCTCCTCCCACCGCCGCATGAGCGCCCGGCTTTTGGCGAAAAGACTCCGAGACCCCGTAACCAGCAGCAGGAAGTGGGAAACCAGAGTGAACAAGTAAAAGCCGCGATAGGTGACGCAACCGAAATGCCGTCGGAAGATTTCGAGATCCTTCAGGGAAAGCGGTTTTTCCGTGGGGGTGCGGCGCGAAGGCGTCAGGCGTCGGAAGAAGTTCAGAATCGGATTGTGGGCCAGAGGTTCGAGGAACACGGCAACTCCGCCGGGAGCCAAAACGCGCTCCAGTTGCCAGGCGGTTTTCTCCAGCTCGGTGTGATGCAGGATTGCCTTCCCGATGACGACGTCAAAGGAGCCATTGGGATAGTCAATCTCTTCGGCGGCCAGGCGGCGGAAAAACACCCGCTGGTCCAGTCCGTCGCGCTTTGCATTTTTGTTGGCAATAGCGATGTTCTCCCCAGAGATATCGAACCCTTCCACGCGGACCGCGCCCTGCTGAGCGTAGATGCGGCCGCTCTCCCCGCGGCCACAGCCAAAGTCCAGCACCCGCTTGCCCGCCAGAGGCCCGGCCCCCTGCAGCAACATCTGCATGTGCTCATCTGCCATCCACTCCGGATAGAAGTCCGTGCGGGCAGGAGGCGCGCCAACATAGGCCTTCTCGTCATGGAAGGTCTCCTCCACCAAGTGCCGCTGGGCGAGCGATTCCACGCCCGCTCCGGCCTGTGAGCTGTGTTCCGTCATACTCTTCGACCCTCCTTGTTATTCATGCCTGGCGTCCTCAGTTGGTTGATTCCCCGGACATTCGATACCAATCGAGTTTGAGCCCGAACATTCCCAAATCGGGCTCGCGCAGGCAGAACCGCTTCAGTTCGTAGCGGTCCTGCTGCGGATTATTTACTCCGGAAATTGTGGTTACCGCTGTGACAAACCCTGCTGCCTGCACCACCTGCTTGGCTTCGGCACTGAAGTCAGCTTTCTTGCCGAAGGGATAAGCAAAATGCTGTATGGGACGCTGCAAGCGCTTCTCTACGGTTTTCTTGGAGCCCAGGATTTCTTCCTCCAGGCGGGGAACCGGCAACGTGGACAGAACCGGGTGAGTCACGGTGTGGGCGCCAAAAGTGATACCCTGGCGACTCATCTGACGAATTTCCTCCCAGGCCAGCAAGGTGTTCGGCAGGTTCAGCGCCGAGGGAGCCCGAAGTGCCCGAAATACTTCTTCCAGCAATCGCGCGCGCGTGGGTTCATCCATCTGGCGCAGCCAATTGAGCGTGTAAGTGAGCGCTCCCAGACGCGCCTGCTCTGCTTCCAGGGCTGAGTCTGGACCACCGATCTCACGCAACCCGATGCGGGGCTGGCGAGTAAGTTTGAAGGCCAGTCGCACCTGGTCATACCAGGGCAGTTCGCCCGACTCGATATAGCCTGTGGTCAGGAAGATGGTGGCGGGGATACCCAGCTTCTGCAGAATGGGAAACGCATACAGGAAGTTATCCCGATATCCGTCGTCGAAGGTGACAGCCACACAATATTTGTTCCCGTTCCTGGGCAATTGCCCGCCGCCCAGCTGATCCAGGCTTACCAGGTGGAAATTCTTCGCCAGGTACTCCATCTCGGCGCGGAACCGCGACACCCCCATGGCGTAGAAATACGGATCCCGGTCATCGTTCACCCGGTGGTACACGAAAATGGTGCAGACCGGCTGCGTACGACGCTGCAGGCGTGCCAGACCGCGTCCCCCGGCTGCCGATTGCCAAGTGTACCGGGTAGCCAGACGCCGCCCGGCGGCTCCCAGCGGAGTGCGAGCATAGAGCCGCGAAGCTGACCAGCGCATGAGGCGCTTGGAAAGGGGCGCAGCCGGCTGAACCGGAGCCGCCCAGCGACGGCCATTTTTCCAGGTCACCAAGCTCTTGCGCGCTGACAGCAGCGGCTGCGGAACGAGCTTGCGTAAATCCTCCTTAATCTCCATGCCAATCTGCGGCGCAGAAACTGCCACCCAGGCCCCGCCGGCTCCAGGGGCGAGCAGGGTGCGGTAGCTCAGCTTTCGCTCTCCTCCCCATTCCAGCTTGTAGGGAGAGGCTCCGGCCAGAAAGTCATATTGCTCCAGGCCGGCTTCAATCCAATAACGCATGAGCCAGGCACGCAGCGCCACGCCCGGCCGCAGGTCCTCGAAGGCGGGGTCGTATCCCTCCTGGAGCAAATAGAAGCGATTGCGATATCGGAACCCGTACTGCAATGCGAGGGGCCGCTCTCCCCAGGCCAGGCGGTGAAAGGCAAGCCAGCCCTTGGCAAGAGCACTGCGGCTGACGTCGTAATAAAAGGAACGCTTAGCCGGGTCGCCGAACACGCCAGGCTGATGATCCTGTTGCCAGCGCCGGGCATGGAGGTCAAACAACTCCGGGAGCCAGTCCTGGATGTTGCCGGCGCTTATGCACTCGCCGGGCGCCGCTCCAAACTGCGCCTCAGCACGGGCCAAAGACGACCGGACTTTGCTGCGCATGCGCGGCTGCAGCACCTTCAGATATTCATTCCAGCTTTTGGGCAGGGCCAGGGTGGTGCAAGGTATGATCTCCGACGCCAGCCGCCAGCCACGCTCCCGAGCGCATTCGCTTAGTGCTGCCAGACAAGGAGAGCCCTGGGCTGTGCCCTCCATGTGCAGCCAGTCCCATTGGTGGCGGGCGCCGGCCAGAAAGTCCACCCAGGCGCGGACCACATCGCGTTCGCGGCCGGAGCAGGCAAAGCCATCCAGATAATCGGAGTCGCGGGAGCCATCGCCGACCACCCGCAAAACAGACCAGGTGGCGCCCCAACGCCGGGCGTTATCCACATAAAGGGGAAGGACGCCCAGCAGCTCGCTGCCTTCCCACGCGGCCAGCACAAACAGGGGCCGCCCGGCTGCGTAATTTTTCCACCAGGCTTCGCACCACTCCCAGGTGAGGAAGATACTGTCGCTGGCGCTGGCAGCGAGCAGTTGATTCCAGCCTTCCGCCAGCGGCTGCAGCTCGTCCCAGCTCTGGTATAGAGCCACTCTCATAGAGCTGTTCCCTCCACGTGGACGCGGTGCCATAACTCCAGCATCAGGAAGGCCCAGAGCAAATCGCCAAAATAGGGCGTGTTGTCCTTTTCCAGTTCCGCGAACAAGTGCTCGATAAAGAGCCGCTGAAAGTAGCCGCGCTGATAGGTGCGGGGGTCGAGCAGGATCTCTCGCGACATGGCCCGCAGCTGGGGATCGGTTTTCAGCCACATCCCGATGGGCAAACCAAACCCGTGCTTCTTCTTGTTCAAGATCGCCTGCGGCAGCAACGACCGGGTAGCTCGCTTGAAGAGATAGCGCTTCTCCAGTCCACGGACTTTCAGCGAAGCGGGCAGTCTTCCGGAAAACTCCGCCAGGGAATGATCCAGATAAGGAAAGCGAACGCTGATGCCGGCCAGCTCGGCCGTGCGCACAACCTTCGGCAAATCGTCGTCTCCCAGGGTCATCTTGATATCCACGTAGAGCAGCCGATTGAGTTCCGATTTTGCCGGCGCGTTCTGATAGTGACGGCGCATCGCGGCCAGCACATCTCCGTTCAGCGGGGGCATGGCTGGACCCAATATCTGGGCGGGAGAGAACACCTGCAGCAAGCGCCAGGCGCAGTAGCGCTCGGGATTGGGGGTGTTGGAAAAGTGGATATAGCGTTGTGCTTTCCGGAACAGAGGAATCCGCGCCGGAGCGGCAAACACCGCCGGTTCCAGAACTCTCCGTAACGCCTTCGGCACCCGGTGATACAGCTGAAATACCTTGTCGGTGCGGTAACGCTCATTGCCGCCGAAGAGCTCGTCGCCGCCGTCCCCGGCCAGCATGACGGCGATGCCGTGTTCCTTCGCCAGGCGGGCGCACCAGTAAGTCGGGATCGCCGAAGAGTTGGCGAAAGGCTCGTCGTAAGCCTCCACTATTTTCGGAATCACCTGGTAGGCATCGGCGGGAGTGAGGGTGGCGGCGGCATGCGGCGCCCGGAAATGCTCGGCTGCCAGCCGGGCATAGCTGAGCTCATCAAAACGGCCTTCCGCAAACCCGATGGAGAAGGCCTTGGCGGGATGGCTGTGGATGCGGCTGAACATGCCCACCAGGGTGCTGCTGTCGGTCCCGCCGCTCAGGAAGCAGCCCGAGTGCTGGATATCGAGATCGCTGGAAGTCACCCGCACTGCTTCCTCGATCCGCGACAGCAGCTCCCTGGCCAGATCCTCAGCCGGGCCGTGACTGTCCTCGGTGTACTGCAGCTCCCAGTACTGGGCGGAACTCGCCTTTCCTTCTTTCCACAGCACACACTCGCCAGGCATGACTTTGCGCACGCCTTCAAAGGCGGTGTCGGGAGCGGGCACGTTGTTATAGTTCAAATAATTGGCAATGGCCCGGATCGCTGGACGCTTGCCGACGCGCTGGCTGGCAAAGATCGCGCGCGGCTGCGAGGCAAACAACAGTTGTGTACTGTCGCCGGAGTAGCACAGTGGCCTGATCCCGAAGCGGTCGCGCGCCAAGAGCAGGGTTGCCGACCGGCCATCCCAAATGGCAATGGAGAATGCGCCACGCAGCTGCTTCAGAAATGATTTACCAGCCTGCTGGTAGAGGCGGCTGATGAGGGCGGCATTGGTCAGCGGGGAAGCAGCGGACCCAATGCTCTTCTCAAGTTCCTGGCGGTTGTAGATTTCAGCATCACACGCCACCATTACCTCACTCGAGCAAAAGACGGAGGTGGCTCCGGTGCAGGACACGGCGGCAAAGCTGGCTCGTGGAACCGAGCAGCGCTCCGGAACATCATTCAGCGTCATGGCCATGGAAGAGGCCATCGCCTGGACGCACTGCGCCTCGATACCTTGCGTGCCTTCATTCACCGCGATGCCATAGATAGCCATTGCTTAAACTGTTTCTCCCTTGTTCCCAGCAAAAAACGCGCCGCCTGCTGCACTTCCCTAGGTGCAGCCAAACGCCGGCTGAACTATTCCGCCTCGCTGCAGCACCTGCAGGTACATTTGCGAATAGTTCTGCAGCATGCGCTGCAGACTGAAGACCGTTTCCACCCTCTGGCGTGCGTTCTCGCCGAGCTGGCGCCGCCACTTCGAATCCAGCGACAGAGTTTTGAGGTGCGCCGCCAGCGCCTCGCTGTCTCCCGCTTCAAACAGCAGGCCCGACCGTCCCTCCTCGATCACCTCGGGATTCCCTCCCACCCTGCTGGCCAGCGGAGCCACTCCGACCGCCATAGCTTCCAGCAAGGTGTTCGACATCCCCTCGGCCAGCGAGGGCAAGGCGAACACATCAAAACTGTTCATCCACCTGGCCACGTTACGAATTTCTCCGGCGAAGGTTACTCGCTCGCGCAGCAGTCGACTGGCCTGCACCTGCTGCTGCAGAACCGTCCGCGCCGGCCCATCGCCAATGATGACCACTTTCAGACAAAGCCCGCGGGAAACCGCGACTTCGGCCGCGCGCAACAGGTCGGCGTGTCCCTTAACCGGATCGAGACGGCTTACCGTGCCCACTATCAGCGTGCTTTCATCGGCGCCGAGAAATTCACGCACTTCCGCTCGGGCCGCCAGGTCAGGGCGAAAGCGGCTGGTATTCACTCCATTGGGAATGATTCCCAGGCGATTGGCCGGCACTCCCAACTGCGTCACGTAATAGTCCCGGAGCCCGCGAGAGACGGCAAACGTGCGGCTTGCCCAGCGGAAGTAGAGGCGGCGCAACATGCGGCGACGCCAGGGCTGACCGCTCATGCTGTGCACGTCGAGCCCGTGCTCGCTGTGCACCACCGCGCTCACCCTGGCCAGGCGGGCAGCGGGAATGGCCTCGATCGTCGCCCAATTGCGGGAATGAACAATCTGGGGGCGCTCCTGAGCGAACACTCGGGTAAATTCGGGCACCAGAAATCCGCTCTTCTCTGGCGCGTGGCCCAGGCTGACAATGCGCGTATCCGTGTGGGGCTCACGGGCCGGTCCAGCAACGACCGTGCATACAATCTGCTCAAACACATTGCTGTCAAGGCCCGACAAGAGTTTACGCACCCCTTCTTCAGTGCCGCCTACCCCCAGGCTGCGAACCACGTGCATGATGCGAATGCGATTCACCGTTTCCGCCATTTCTTAAGCCTGCGCCAGTTCCAGGTCGTTCTCCGCCCCCGTTTGCGGCTCGCTTGCGACCTCCATGCTTTGTTCAGCAAGCCTTCGCTTGGCCACCAGCGCGAGGCCGGCGCTGATTCCCACCAGGTGGTACATGAGGTCCAGATTTTGCCGGTTAATGAAACAGTTGGGGACTATATAGACCAGCAGAGTGATCTGAATAATGAGGCAATACGTCCACAGTTCCGTACTATCGGGATAACTCTGCAGCCGCCGGCGCAGCCGCCGCATTTGCATGATTGCCGAGCCCAAAATTCCCATGAACAACAAGCACGATGGAATCCCAGACTCCGCGCCCAGGGCCACGAAGGCGTTATGCGGGGCACGCGCCGTATAGTTCGAGTACTCGTCAAACGTGGTGTCGAAATTTAACGGTCCTACCCCGAACAGCGGATGGGCCTTCATCATGGCCAGCCCGGTCTTCCAGGCCTGCAGGCGGCCGATGGCAGAGGGGTCAACCTCGGCTGCGGTGCTGATTGATTCATAGCGATGCATGGATTTTGAGGGCGCGAATACCAAAAACGCGACTGCAGCGAGTCCCAGGGCGGCAAAACCCAGCACCTTCCGCTTCGAATAGAAGGTGAGCAGCAGTGCCGCTGTGGCCAACCCCAGGAACCCGGAACGCGACCGCGTACCCACCACGGTGATGGCGCAGCCCAGCGCCATTCCCCAGAGCAGCAGGCGCGCCCACTTGCGGGGCTGACAACTGGCCAAACCAACAAGCATGGGAATGGCCATGTTCAGCACGAGAGCGAATTCGTTCTCTTCTTTCATCAGGCCGCCCGGCCCCCGCATTCGCGCCTGGCCGCCGGAGATGATGAAATCCACGGCTCCTTTCGCCCCAACCATGCCGATGGAAATCGCAATCACATAGAGCAACTGGCTGATGCGCGATTCCGAATTCGCCATGGCGGCGATCAAAAACGTGATCACGAAGATGTGCGCGTATTGCTGCAGTTTGGGAAACGCCAGGCTGGGATCAGCCGCCAGTACCGTGGCGATCGCAATCCATATCCAAAAGATCGGCAGGAGCTTCAGGCCCCGCAGGCGAAGAGGCGAGCGGCCCATCTCAAAGAGAAAGTAGCCGAGCCCGATCGCTATAGCCAGGAGATAGGCACCCTTATCAAAGGTGTATTCGGGCCACACAAAGTCATTGGGTCGAGCGTGCGAATACCAAAGGTAGAAGAGCATTCCCCCAAAAGGCCGAAGGAAAGCCACGGGCAGGGCGACAACCACCAGGAAGCGAATTAGGAGTCCCCGTAACATGAATGCACACAGCCCGCGGTTCGCGCTCGCTTAGACCTCGGCTGCTGCGGCCTCCCCGCGCGCCAAAACGTCTTCGTTGCTGTTTTCTGTGTGATCGCGCTTCATTACCGCTTCCCTCCTTCAGGGAAAGAGGCGCACTAAAGCAGGCCCCAGCATCTTGGTTAGGGGAAAGGGTAAGCGCTTCCACAGCGATCCTGCGAGGTGGAAGCGGGGATTTGCAGGGGAGAAATTCGGCATATGTTTGCGCCGCACCAGGTAGAATTCATAGGGAAGCGCCTGTTCTGTCATTCCCCACTGCGTCTTGAAAGCATAGGAACCAGTGCCGACCTTGCTGCGGCCGAAATCGAAATAACGCAGCCCGCTTTCCAGCGATCGCTTCATGAGGTCCCAGTACATGAAGTTGTTGGCAGCCAGGCGGCGCGCCTCCCACAGCGACCCCCCGTAGTAGGGCAGGATCTGGTCGCGGAAGCGAAAACTGAGAACGGCGGCCACCGCCCGCTCCTGGTGCCAGATAACTGAGAGCTCACACTGCTCTCGGAACTCCTCGAGCAGGATCCGAAAGAAACGCCGGGCAAACACCGGTGTTCCCAGGTTGCGCACGCTGTGCGCGTAAATCTCGTAAAAGCTGTCCAGTTGGGAATTGTCCACAACTGCGCGCAGTCCGTTTTTCTCCGCCTTGCGGATCATGTAGCGAGTGTCGCGCGGAAAGCCCTGCAACAGCCGGTCGGCGGTGGCGGGCAGTTCCTGGCCAAACGCGACATAAAGCTGCTTCACCTGAAACTCAGGATCGCCGCTGCCCGACTGCTGCCGCAATTCCAGATATTGAACGTTCTCCTCTAGCGCGATCCGGCAGGCAGCCTGGCGCAGGGCATTTGCCGCTTCCTCATCGCTCGCGCACACGCCGCCATAAACTGCGAACGGCGTCGAAAGCAGCACTTTCCCCATCACGGGATTGCGAACCTGAAACAGAGGCAGGACGCCACGCACCATGCCCTGCTCCTCCGCCACCAGGTACCGTGACTGAAATCCGAACGCCTTTTCGATGGCCCGCTTCCAGGCGGTCAGATGAAACGGAGTAGCGTTAGGGTGCTGGCATACGTAGGCATCCCAGGCGCATTGCCATTCCTGGCTGTAATTCCGCACCTCGGTCTTCCCTGCTGCTGACACCAGCACCGGCACAACTCCCCTCCCCCCCTACTGCAATTTGACAGCCCTGCCCACTACATACTTCCGCGCGCCAGGCCCGCCACCGGGCGCAGCGCGCATGTTCTACTTCTTTTTGCCGTAATAGTAGGAGTAATAGTCAAAGCCGATTCTCGGCTCCTGGTTGTTGATGACCACCCCGATCAGCTTGCTGTCCATCTGCTGCAGCGCCAGGGACAGAGCCTCTCGCGAGGTCTTGCGCAGATGCACAATCAGAAGCGTGGCGTCACAAGCAGCCGAGAGCAGCTCATAATCGGCGATGGGCGCGGCTATCGGAACCGAATCCACGACGATGAGGTCAGCCACTTCCCTGGCCCGCTCCAGAAACTCAGGCCACTTGGAGCCCTCCAGAATCGCGGGCAGGCATTCTTCCGACTGCGTGCCCGCCACTGTAACCGAGAGGTAGGGCAGCGACGTCCGCCGGATGCAGCTTTCGATCTCGGCTTCCCCGCGCAGAAAATCGCTGAGACCGCGTTCCTCAGCCAATCCCAGCAGCTGGCTAACACCCTTAACGCGAAGGTCGCCATCCACCAGCAGAATGCGGTGCCGCTCCAGTTGCGCCAGGCTGAGGGCCAGATTCGTGGAGATCAAGCTCTTTCCCTCCCCTTTTTGTGCGCTGGCGATAATCAGGGACCGCATGCCCGACTTGGCCTGCAGGTTGAGAATACGGCTGCGCAGAACACTAAAATGCTCCGACGCGATCACCTGCTCCTGGTCCACCAGCAGGGGATAGCTGGCATCAGCACGAACACGAACAGGTTTGCCGTTTCCATTGTTCGAACCCTGTTCTTCTCCCAGGACACTTTCCGTTTCCAGCTTGTCTGCCGCTTTGCTTAACCACGTGGACGACATTTTGCTTCCTTCCTTTGTTGGGCCTGCTTCCCCTCTGTTGCTCACCTGAGTGAAACCACCAGCGCGGCCACGTATGCCAGAGCCAGCAGCGAACTACCGCCTGCCGCCATCAGCATCCGAACCCGCTTTTGCCGGCTGCCATTACGGGTAGGCAGCCAGGGAATCTCCCCGATTACGGGCGCCGCGATCTTCTCTGTGATCTCGCGCCGCGTTTTAACCGTGCCATCCAATACCTCCAGCACCACCGCCAGCAGAATCGAGATGGCCAGCGCCACGGGCAGCGCCATGCCGTCAATTAGCGGCCGGTTTGGCTGGTAGGGGACGGCCGGGGGCTGCGCCGGCTGCACGATCATGAAGCGCTCGCCCTTCTGCCGTATTTCCACGTCGGAGGAAATATCAGCGGCAAACTTGCGCTGCTGCATCTCCTGGTAGTTCTTTTCCGCGTCGTCGTAGTCGCGGTTGGCGGTCGCCAGTTGTTGTTGTGCTGCCGGAGCCCCCTCCAGCTTCGACTGGTGATAAGCGATTTCCGACTGCAACTGCTTCTCGCGATCGGCGTGGGCCTGCATTTCCTGGTCGAGCTGAGCGATCTGGCTCTCCAGCACCGGATTGTGATGACCCACTGGCGGCGGAGGCGTGGCATCTTTGTCCGCCTTCCTGGCCGGCTTCATCTTCGCCTTCAGCTGTGTAATCTCTTCCTGGATCTTGAGCACGTCCGGGTAATCCGGCCCATAACGAGAGCGCATGAGGTCCAGTTCGCCCTGCAGGCGGGTCAACTGCGCCTGCTCCGGAGAGGCGCTATCAGACTGCGCCGTCACCTGCGTGTCCAGGTTCACCACCAGCGGCGTCTGAGCCAGCAGGGACTGCAAGTAAACCTTCTGCTGCTGCGCCCGGCTCATCGCATCCATTTCCGCGCGCAGTTCCATCTCCAGCGAGGTTAGCGCCTGGATGTGGGCGTTCTGCGCATCGGGAAGGTTGGCCGCGTATTTCGCCCTGAGCTCTTCCAGCTTCTTCGCCTTGTCCTGCAAGTCCTCTTTGGCCTTGGCCAGCTCCCGGTCGAAGAATTCCGCGGTTCCCATCACTTCATCCTGCCGCGCCTTCATGTTCTCTTCTATGAACAGTGATGCCAGCCGGTTGGCGACTTTGGCGGCGGTTGCCGGATTCCTGGATGCGAAAGAAACGGTAAACGCCTGCAGGCCAGCCCGCATAGGATTGGTCACTTTTTGCAGGTTTTCGAAGGACACCGGCTGCACTTCAATGTCCTTGCGCATCCGCAGCAGGATCTGGTCGGGCGTAGTCTTGTCCTTCAGTTCCGGGTAAAGCCCCAGTTCGTCTATCACCTGCGACAATCTGGCGTCGGAAAGAATCTGTGACTGCAAAATGGCCAGGCGTTCGGCCGCCGGGATGGTGGCGGTGGAGCGCACAAAGCTCTGCGGAACCTTGCCCGGATCAACCACGACCACGGCGTTTGCTCTGTAGGAATCCGGCCAGAAATGAATGCCCACCGCAGTAGCCAGCGCCAGCCCCAGGGTGACGTACAGAATCATCCATTTCCGTCGCAGCAACAGCCGCCGGTACTCCTTCGGTCCGTAATATTCCAGCCCGCCCAGCCCCATGTCCTGGGTCTGCTTGACAGTTTTGTTATTCATGACTCGCTGCCCCAAATCCCCTTTGACGTTCACAACTCATTCCGCTTTGTTCAGAGAAGCTAAAAGCTTGTTGGCGTCCGCGGCTTCCGAGAAAGTGGGCTGAACCTTCACCGCGGCCTGCAAATATTGCCGGGCTTCTGGCAGCCTGCCCGCTCTCATGTAAGCCACCCCCAGGTGATAGTTGAACATCGCGTTCTTAGGCGCTTTGGAGACGGACTCCTGCAGAAGGGCAATCGCATTGCCCAGCGTTTGTTTTTTCACATAGATCCAGCCCAGGGTATCGGAAATGGAGGGATTATCCGGGGCAGCTTCTTTGGCCTCCTGGGCCATGCGCAAGGCTACGTCAATGTTGCCGCCGTGCTCGGCATAGTCCCAGGCCAGGTTGTTCTTGGCGACCACATTACCCGGCTCCAGCTCCAGCACCTTCTGATAGGCGCTCTCGGCGGCGCCCCAGTCGCTGCGTTGATCCTGGATTTCGCCCACCCGCTGGTAACCCGCCGCCCACTTTGGATCCTGCTGAATCAGCTTCGTGAAAATGGCCAACGCCTGGTCGTATTGCGCTTCGGCGGTGCGTATTCCACCCAGAGCGATCCAGGCAGAACGAAGCTGCGGATTAATCTGGACGGCTTTCTGCAGCATGTCTTCCGCTTCCTGCTTCCGCCCGGACAAAAGCATGAGTTCCCCCCCCACGTCGTAGGCGTCCGCCCACTGGGGATTGCGGCGCAAGCGCGACTGCACCTCGGCCAGGGCCCGGTCCGGTTGCTTTTCCGCCAGATAGCTCAGACCCAGCAGATAAAGTGTTTCGCGCGAATTGGGTTCGGCCTGCTCAGCCTTGGCCAGAAACTTTCGCGCTTCCGCGTATTTCTTCTGGTCGAACTTCACCCACGCCAAAGCCCGGTACGTTGCCGCCTGTGCGCCTGCTTGCGGAAAGTTGTTAAGGAGCGGAAGCAACTCCTTCTCCGCCTCCGCCGGGTTCCCTTGCTGGACCAACAACAGCGAGCGGGTGATGTACGGCTTGACGGCCTTTGGCCTGCTGGCCACCACCTTGTCCAGGTCGGCCAACGCCCGCTTCTGGTCTCCACGGCTAAGTTCGATATTGGCCAGCAGAGCGCGTGCATCTACCAGGTCCGGCCGCAATTCCAGCGCGCTCTGCAACTCGGCCTGAGCATCACTTAGTTTTCCCCGCTCCAACTGTGCAGTCGCCAGGTAATAGTGAGCCAGCGCCCAGCGTGGACGGGCTTGAACCGCGTGCTGCAATTGCGTAACCGCGTCCTCAGCCCGGCCTTGCTGCAAGCGCAACTGACCGCATAGCAACAAAGTCTGGGCGTCGTCCGGGTGGGCCTTCAAAACCGCTTCGATTATCTGCTCCGCCTGCGGCAGACGTTTCGTGCCGAGATAGAGGGTTGCCAGAGCCCTCCGGTTGGCGACGTCGTCGGGGTATTGCTTAATGATCTGCAGGTACTCTTTTTCCGCCAGATCATTTCTGTTGGTCCCGCTGTAGAACCTGGCCAGGGCGCTGCGATCCCAGGGGTTCTTTTCGCCCAACTGCTTGATTTTCTGAAATGTCGCCTCGGCTTCCGGCAGGCGCTTCTTGCTCCACAGGAACTGAGCCAGCAGGTACTGCGCCTGGACATTGTCGGGGTTCTTGGCGACCGCCTGGCGAACCAACGCTTCTGCGTCGGCATCCTTGCCCTGCTGCGACAGCAGAGTGGCCAGGACCGAGAAAGCGGCGATCTGAGTGGGGTCGTCCTGGATGCCACGGCGCAGGCTGTCCTGCGCCTCCTGGAATTGCCCCTGCTCGAGCTGCAAGCCGCCGGTCAGCACCCAGGCGCGTCCGTTGTTCGGCTGCAACTGCAGAAGCCGCTGCAAAGTCGAGCGGGCGTCCGCGCTATCCTTCAGCCCGTCCTGGCTCTCGGCCAGCATCAGCAGCCCCTCCGGATCATCGTGCCGCTGGGCCAGAATGGCATTCGCCTGTTCCTTGGCGGCGTCGTAGCTGCGGAAGCCGAGCAGCAGCCGCGCCAGCTCTTGCCGGGCCTCGAGGTTGCTTCCCTCCAACTTCACGGCCGTGTTCAGCTGCCGGAAAGCATTAATTTGGTCCCCGGTCTTTTCGTAGAGTTTTCCCAGTTCAACATGCGCCGCCACCAGCTTGGGGTCGCTCTGCAAAGCGCGCCGGTATTCGATAATGGCCCGGCTGCTGTTTCCCGCCTGAGCATCTTTGCGAGCGCTTGCCAACTGTTTCTGCGCCATCTGCGCCGGCGTCAGCTTTTGACATCCCAAAGCCGTCACCACCAGCAAAATCGCCAGAGAGATGGCAACGTAGTCGAATCTGGACTTCCTCATAGCTTTGCTCCTCTTCCCCGCCTTCGGCCATCACCAGTTCGGTCATGGTTCAACCCTGCCTTACACCGCACCCAAACCAAAAAGCACTACCTGAACCGTGCGGAACATGATGAGCAGGTCCAAAAACACAGACATGTGCTTGATATAAAAAAGTTCGTACTCCAGCTTGTTCTTGGCGTCTTCGCTGGAGGCGCCGTACTTGTACTTGATCTGCGCCCACCCGGTGATGCCCGGGCGCACGGTGTGCCGCTGGCTGTAGTAAGGAATTTCCCGTTCCAGCATCTCCACAAATCCGGGCTGCTCCGGACGCGGACCCACCAGGCTCATATCCCCTTCCAGGACGTTCAGAAATTGCGGAATCTCGTCCAGCCGGTAACGGCGGATCACTCGCCCCACGCGGGTGATGCGCTGATCCTGGGCGGAGGCCCAGGCCGGTTCCTGTTTTGCGGTGTCGGTGCGCATGGAGCGGAACTTAAGAATACGGAAGCGTCTGTCCCCCAGGCCCACCCTTTCCTGCCGGAACAGAATGGGGCCGCCCGACTCCAGGTAAATCGCCAGACTGATAATCAGGCACAGCGGGGAGCACAGAATCAGGGCGATCGCCGAGATCACGATATCGGTCAGCCTTTTGGCAAAGAGCTGAAGTGCGCCCTTCTTGAAACCCTCGGACAAGATCAGCCAACTGGGCGCGAGTCTCTCCAGCATGATGCGGCCGGTCAGCTTCTCATACAGCGAATGCGCATCCTCCACTGCCGTGCCTCTGAATTTGACATGCAGCAGGGTTTGTACCGGCATGGTTCCGCGCCGTTCCGCAAACGACACCACCACGCGATCCACCCGCTCGCGGCTTACAAGGTTCTCAAGGTCGGCCACTCCGCCAATGATTCCGGGATTAACCAGCCTCTTGCCGATGTTTTCGCCGCGCTCATCCAGAAAGCCCAGAACCTTGAAGTTGAGCGCCGGGCGCTCAATCAGCTCGCGCACTAAGCGGATGCCCGCCGGCCCCGTTCCGGCCACCAGTACGCGCTGCTCGGGACGGAAGAAACTGCCCGTGGCATCCACCAGCAGGCGCCAGGTCACCAGCAGCACGCCCGCAATGGCGGCCGCGATGGCCGAGATACCTCGTCCGAACATCAGATCTGGAATCAGGTAGTACAACAGCGAGAGAATCAGGGAGGCGGCGCCCAGAGCCTGCATCAGACGGATCAGCAGTTCCGTCTTGCGGGAAACAACCTGCATGTCGTAAAGATCGCTGTAGTAAAAACAAATCAGGCACACGCCAACCACCAGACCCAGCCGCAGGGGCACACCGTATCCGGCAGCCAGGTCGGTGCCGAAACCGTTGACATAGCCCAGCCGGATCCAAACCGCCAGCCAGATGCTGGCCAGGATCAGCGCGCTTTCCGTTACCGCCAGCATCAGGCTTTTGACCGGTATGTAAGTACCCAGGAATCGAATCATCAGTGCTCTGCCCTATTTGTGTACGCTCTCCGGCTGCCAGGCCCAACGGACGCCGCCGGCTACCATTTGCTGGGTGCCCAGAAGCGCCTGGTTGCCGCTCATCTTCACATACCTGTAACTGCTGAAAACCGACCAATTGCGGCTCAGCATGTATCCCAGCTCAGCCCATCCCAGTTCGCCCGTGCTTTTGCGCGCGCCGGCATAGTACTGCTGGATATAGCTGGCATTCATCTGCACGTTCCAGCGAGTGAACATCCGGCGGTTGAAGGAAATGTCATAGCGATTATTGAAGCTGTTGCTGATGACGCCGCTGAACTCGCTATTGCGATAAAAGGAAAGGGCGATGCCACC
The DNA here is from genome assembly GCA_050257615.1 of Chlamydiota bacterium. Classification (GTDB taxonomy): domain Bacteria; phylum Acidobacteriota; class Terriglobia; order Terriglobales; family Acidobacteriaceae; genus JAICWP01. The sequence continues at coordinate 16,240 of JBLMXE010000437.1, forward strand.
CTTGCTGAAAGATTTGTACAGCTGCGCTGAACCCTGGGCCGTGAGTTGGTGCTGCTTTTGCGTTCCGTTGCCGGCGGCAATCGCGGATTGGCTGTATCCCGGGCCCGCCTGCAAGGAGAAACTAAGACTGGGCTTCAGGATGCGGGTGAAGCCCACGCTTGCAGAATTGAAGGTAGTATCAGCGGCAACTCCCGACATGGACTGCCGGCGGTAGTTGTAACCCACGTTTATGGTATTGCGAGCGTTCCATTGCTTCGACCAGGTCACCCCGCCACCGTAGGCATTCAAAGTCTCCGCAGTATCGGGAAGATTGGGCACATTGGCCGAGGTATCGTAGGCGCCCAGGCGCACATACTGGTCAATCCCGTTGAAGCTGAGGCGCGAGGTCGCGCTCAACTGGGCGTTCACAGTCAAACCAGCGTTGTTGAACAGCGATCTGCGGCCCACCGACATGAACGGGGTCATGGTGGAGGTGTTGCTGATGAAATCGGCCGCGAAGGACGATTGCAGCGTGTTCGCCAGGTTGGGCGAATACTGAAAATTATTGGCCGCGGTCAGACTCCAGCGGCGATTAAAAGTGTGGGTAGTCGCCAGGTCGGCGGAGCCAGCGGTGAAGTCGTTATAGCTCGTATTCTGCGAAAACCAGACATAGGGGTTGTACTGCAAATCCAGCGAGGATTTGGCCTTCTGGATGGAGTACACCACCAGCGCCTGCAGGGAGGTGAACTGGCTGCCCAGCGGCGAGAGTTGCGGCTGGCTATTGGTGTTATAAGCTTCGAACCCTGAGAACGAAAGCAATGACAGATGTCCCCAGTGCAGGGGTGACATCACGCTGCGCAGGGGCAAACCAGTCTCCAGATTTTTGGCCACCGGTTGCTGCGCGCTGGCCTGATCTGCTTCGGCACTGGAGCTATCAGCAGCCGAGGAGGCGTCCTGATCCTGGGCCCCATCCTGACCCTGGGCGGGCACGGAACCGGGCGTCGGCGTGGCCGAAGGCACGGTCTGACTCTGCCCTCCCGCGCTCTCGGTCTGGGCGGAGCAAACGGCTGGTAAACACATCACCGCGCACACTAACCACGCTGCAACCCAGGCACGTTCCCACCGCAATTGGCGCTTGGCATTCAACATGGCATTCTCCAGTTGACCATTCATGGCACTACAACCATGTCCCCCGGCTGTAAGACGATGTTCTGCTGCGTGTTCTTTCCCTTAATCACATCGTCGTAATTGAAGCGATAGCGCTGCTGTTTTCCGCCCTGGGTGCGCAAAATGTAGATATCTTTCCGCTTGGCAAAATCCCTGAGCCCGCCTGCCTGGGCGATGATTTGCAGCACGGTGGTGGAACTGTTTAGAGGAAATGTTCCGGTTTTCATCACTTCCCCAATCAGATAGGCTTTGCGGCTGTTGATTTGCGTCACCTCGACCGTTACCTGGGGAACATTCAGGAAGGGTTTGAATTTTTCCGTCAACACTTCCTGCAGATGCTCGGGTGTCATTCCAACGACCTTGATCTCATTGATGAGCGGCAGGGTGATCTTTCCATCGGGACGCACGACCACTGTCGCCGAGAGTTCGCGCTCTTTCCACACCACAATGGACAATACGTCCTGCTCGCCAATAACGTAGTCGCCCGGCAGGGGAGCCGCAGCCGGCGGCTTGGCGGCCGGGGCCGAAGACACGTCCGGCGCAACTTTGGCTGCCGACAGTGATAACGGCGCTGCCGTGCTTGCCGAAGCGGGCGGGGGATCGCCTGCCGCTGCCACCGTCTTGGCTTCTGCTGCCGGGGCAACGAGCGCGGGCTTCGGATCGCCTTGGGGAGCGGCGCTGTGCGCGGTAGCAGGAGTTTTGCCGCTGGACTGCGCTGCCGGCGTCGTCGCTTTGCCACTCTGACCGGCGACGCTTCCGGTGTCAGTCCCGGAAGGAGTGGGGTTGGGCGCGGTTGGGTGCGGGTCGCTTTTCTCGGTTTGCGGGGCGGCAGCTGTTTGCTGAGCGGCGACTTGCGGCGACGACGCCTGCCCGCTCGCAGAAGACGTCACTGGCGGCGCAGTCTCCGCCGCCACAGGTGCAGCGTTCGTTGGCGGCAGCGGCGCCGGAGCAAGCGGCAAATTTTCCTCGCCTGCCGCTTTTTTGGCTGTGGGGCTGGAATCAGCGGACGCGTTCGGCTTGCTTACCGCCTCGCCTCCCGTGGGCGCGGCTGTCTCTTGCTGACCGAGCTTGACCCTGAGCGTGTTGCCGTCAGCCAGGAGTTGATACGGGCGTTCTTGCTCCAGGTCCAGCACCACCCGGGTGGTGGGAGGATCCACAGGCTGGACCCCTATGCGCACCGACTTCAAGCCATCCTGATTGACGTTAATATGATTCTCCGGACTGGCGGAAATCGTGTCGGCAAAGTCCAACACCAGCCGGCTGGGATCACTGATCATCTGCGGCGTGGGCGTGATGGGCCGGCTGCAGGTGATCTCAACGCTGATGCTTTCTTTGTCCGGATGCACGCTCACCTTGGTGAGCGTAGCAACGTCCTTCACCGATTCAGGAGCGGCCGGCTCCGGCTCGTTCTGGGACGCTGCGGTAACGACGCTCAAAATCAAAACCATTAAGACCGACGTGATTGACCACTTCTTGTTCATAACTTTGCCTGCACGAACTTCGGTGTAAAGCGACTCTGACTTTGGGGGGAGGAAAAAAGCGAAACGCAAAACGTTTGGGTGACCACTCGCTGGCGCTTCGACTGTGCCTCCCTGTCCTGCCCGTGACTCTGGCCCTGGTTTCAGGGCACCCCACAAAAGTCACGTCCTACGTGGTACTTAGACTGTGCACTTGCCGTTCCAAAAAGGGCGGGTGGCACGATTAACTGGGTTCACTGCTGGGCATGAAAATGAAGCACTTAGGTGGTCGGAGGAACGAATTCCACCGCCCATCCCTTGCGTGGGACAAGAATCTTCTAAGCCCAAGTGCAAATCTTTTCACTCCAGGGGATATCCCAATGACGTTTCCTGACCACGAAATTGCGCTTGCTGTTACCGCCAGTTGCAGGGAAAGTTACTGAAGGTACCCCGGACGTACAAAAAACCAGCGAACGCGTGGTTGTTCCCTATCCGCCGGTCTGCACACCGCTCTCAACCCGACGTCATACGCGCCGAAGCTGCAAGGCCCTGCGACGGCGCGGCCGAGCATTTGCACTATCTCATTGCACGGTGATACGACCATTTACATCGGTAGGCGAGATTCCCAGCAGTAGCGCCTTACTCGAAGACCCAAGATACATAAGGAAGTTCTGAATTCCCGCTCCGGAAGCGTTGGCGGCGCCGCTAGCCTGCCCGTTCGCCTGGGGCTGCGAATAGCTTGCCGCCAGGGCCACTGTGGAGACCGCCAGTTGCGATGGGTTACCGGCCTGGGGTTGGCTGACATCCACAATTCCAGTCAAATGGCCGGCGCCATCCGCCACCAGTTCCCCCACTATGCCCAAATTACCGTCGCTGGTATCGGCGGCGCTGAGCACAAAGCTGTTGTTCAGTGTTCCGGTTGAGAAACCATCGGGTCCGGGCTGCTGCAACTCGGCGATTCCACTGTCGGCGTGAGCGTCGTCAGTCTGCAAAACGTACAGTCTGGCGGCGGAAACCGCATACACGGTGAAGGTGCGGGCGCCCTGGGTGGTATTTTCCTGCAGCAAACCTCGGCCGTTCGTGCCCACACTCAGGCCACCACCAGGATTCGCGTAGTTCAGTACCAATCCCCCATCCTGGTGTTGGATCAGGCCGGTGATCTGGCCGGCGCTCCCTGCCTGGAACTGGCCCATGATCCAGTACTGGCCGCGAACTCCGCCAATTTCCGTAGCCAGGGTGTAGCCGCCCGCGCTGGGGGATGAGGGCAGGGGGCTTACCTGCAGCTCGGCTTCCCCGCAGAGATTCGGGGCCGCATCCAGGCCGACGATTTCCATCTGGCTGGCGGAAACAACGTAGATGGCAAAGTCGGAAGTGTTGCTGCCCACCGTCAGGGTCAGCGTGGCCCGGCCGCTATTGGGATCAATGCTCCCAATACTGCCACTGATGCTTTGCGCGCTTGCCGAACCCGCCCCGCTGTTGATGGTCCCGTTGTCGTTTTCGTCCTGTTCCCCGGAGCTGACGGTTGCGCCCGAGGAATCCACACTGAATTCGCCCACGCTCGAAAGCGGATTCTGCGTGGAATCCAATCCGCCCAGGCGAAACACATAAGTGTGATTGGCCAGCCCGCTGTTCTTGAACGTGGTTGGGTCTTCTTTCAGCAGCACGCCCGCGGCCGTACCAGCCTTGTCAAATTGGATGATCTGCCCGTTGTTGTCGCTGGCAGACGCGGAGTTGGCGGAAAGCACAAAGTGAAAGGTGCGCGCCGGCTGGCCCGCGCTGTTCATGGTAAGCGTGCCGCGCCCATCGGCCGTAATCTTGTAGGTTCCCGTAACCGCCACGGCTTTGGACACGCCCGCGGCGGCATTTACATCCTCAATTCCGCTGAAATTTCCCTCCCCGTCTGCCTTGATGCTGCCCACTTCAAAACGCGCCAGGCTGGTTTCGGCGGTGAGAGTGAAGCCATAGAAGCCATTCAGGCTGCCCTGATTGAAAGCTTTGGTGGTCACGTTCACTAGCGTGGTAGCTTTTACCGATCCGGAACCAGCGGCGACAGATACCACCCCGATTTTCACTCCCGTGACCACGCCGGCATTGACCGTGCCTACATTGCTATCCGAGATCGCCCAAGCGGCGGTGGAAGTAATGTCCTTGGTCGAGCCATCGCTGTAGGTAGCCTGCGCGGAAAACTGCAGCGTCTTGCCCACGGTGACCGCGGAATTCTGCGGCGTCAGTGCAATGGAGGTAATCGTCGGCGACGGATTCTTATTCGTTTGCGATGAGCCAGAGCCGACACACCCTGCCAATAGCGCGCTTGTTGCCAGGGCCAACAGCAGTGCGAAAAGTCTGCGTAGCATACCCTCAGTCCCTCAATCCGATTGATTTTCTTCAGCTGGGCTTCGTCCCGGTTCGCTTGAACAACCCACGCGGCTATTTAGGGGAGAACGGTTTCGGGGTCGTAACACCGAGTCAAAGAGCTGGTAGGCGGAGCAGGAGTCGAACCTGCGACCTCCCCGTTGTATTGTTTCGGGGCGCTCTGCCGGGCTGAGCTATCCGCCTCCGGGCCCGCGTACCTGCAAATCTCGGCCCAAACTGGACTTGAGCATTCGCCGCCCCTCGGCGAACGTACGCGACGCATTGTTTCTCCTTGACCTGCAGCGCAGGATGGAGTCCGCGCCGGCATGATTTCGGTTTGCCGGCAAGCACGACCTTCCGCCGCTCGCCGCCACCGCCATATCCCCAGCCAGGGAACAAAAGTTTTCACACAAGGGATTAGAGTTTTCTCAGCTGAGAATGGGACTCAAGTGGCGGCTTGAGCGAGCGAGGCCGGCTGCTCAACCTGCTCCAGCAATTTGATCAGCGGCTGAAAATGCCCCTGAGCGAGAATCTGGTCCAATCGGGATTCGGTTTTCTGCAACCCCGTGTAGTGGCGCAACCGCGACTTCCAGCCCGATTGCAGCCGCGGCTGCTCTGGGTCAAGTTCCCAGGGATGGAAATACACCATCACCGGCCGCCCCTCCTGGCGATGAATTCTCTTGATAGCCCAGCGCGTGAAAGCCATGGGTAATAGGCGAAGATAACCTCCCCCGCCCACGGGCAGGTTTTGGCCCGCAAACCGAACGGTGGAAGGCGGAATCTCCCAAATCGCTTGTCCCGAGGGAAGCTGACGCTGATGAATGCCGCGCGGGGCGTCGTGAATTCCGTACAGATCGTGGCGCACCGGAAAAATGCTGGAATCGTATTTAAAACCCATTTCCGCCAAAATCTCCAGCGCCCACAGCGATTGCCGCGTGATGGAGAAAGTGGGCGCGCGAAAACCGGCGACCGCGACCCCGGCGGCATCTTCGATCACGCCCCGCGAGCGCTTCACATCCTCGCGGAATTCGGCCGGGGAAAGCGTACACACGCGGCGGTGCAGGTGACTGTGGCACCCGATCTCATGTCCTGCTTCGGCCACGGCTCGCACCAGAGCGGGCTCGCGTTCCGCTACCCAGCCCAGAAAGAAAAAAGTGGCCCGGCAGCGCTGGCGCTGCATGAGTTCCAGCACCCGCTCCGTGTTTTGCAGAACACGCGGCGCAAAACTCGGCCATTGCGAACGCGGGACATGGCGAGTGAAGGCTTCGACGTGGAAATAGTCCTCCACATCTACGCTCAGTCCATCAACAATTTCATTAGCCGCAGTGCCGTAAGTCAACCGAACGCTCCCTGTGCAATCATCAGCGGATGCCGCTGCGTGAGCGTATTGCCGTTTCGCTTCCATTGCAAGCCGGGGGCCCATTTTTTCGCCCCTGCTCCAACTCCTGGCGCGGAACAACCCAATGTTTACCGTCCATTTGCATGGGTAAAAATAAAGCCATTCTGAAGGGTAGTGAAAATCTTTGCCGCCGAAGGCCAAGCCGTCGCAGAGTGAGGACATTTGCAAAATCTGGTCTTCTGATGTGCAAGATGGTTCACCCCGGGAGGGGCAGTAGGGTGGTTCGCCCGGGCAATTCCCCTTTAACTGCTGAAGTTTGTTGACTATCCGATTGGTACCATTCTTGCTCAGTGGCCTGGGACGAACATTCTGTTTTTAGCCGAACCCGCAGCAGCCGTACATACCCATGCACCTGATTCTCGCTAAAATCCTGATTGGTCTGATAGTTGGCATTCTCGTCGGCCTCACCGGCTTGGGCGCTGGCGTATTACTGCTGCCCATTTTGATTTTTGCTTTTCGCATACCCGCCATGGTCGCCGTGGGTTCCGACGCTGTCTTCAACTCCATCACCAAAATGGGGTCCGGGTATCTGCATTACCGAAAGGGCACGGTGAACCGGTTTCTGGTCGCGGCTCTACTGGCCGGCAGCATTCCGGGAGCGATCGCCGGGGTGGCTTTATTGGCCTTTCTGCGCGCTCATTACGGCACAGGAGTGAATGAGTTCCTGAAGGTAATCACCGGCCTGCTGCTCATTCTCATTCCCAGCTTGCTGCTGTTTCAGGGCCAAATGAAGGCCGGCAACGAAGGATTTTTTGCGCCTCAAAGCGGATTTCGTCCCGCTGTTATGGGTGTGGGCCTGTTGGCCGGTTTTCTGGTAGGCATGACCTCAATCGGCTCCGGCAGCGTCACCATGATGCTGCTGCTCATGATGTTCCCCTGCTCACCCGCGCTCATTGTGGGCACCGACATCGTGCATGCCGTGGTGCTGACTGGCTTTACCAGTTTGCTGCACCTGCGCCTGGGCACCGTGGATCCGCTCCTCGTCGTTTACCTCCTGATCGGCTCCATCCCCGGCGCCCTGCTCGGTACCCGCCTGAGCAGTCTGCTCCCCGGACACTGGCTCAAACGCATTCTTTGCTGCGTCTTACTGGTCACCGGCGCGCGCATGCTCATGGTTTAAGGGCCCCTCCCTGGCGAGTTCGTGCTCGCTCTATAGATCACCCGCTCTTGTCAATAGCCAATGAGTGGAGTTTGTAACATTATTTTCATAGCGGTGCGCGGCTAAAGCGGTGCTATACTTCCCGCTCGTCCAACGGCTTTTCCATCTCCCCCGATGCGCGCTCTGGTATTGGCTGTGGACAGAAGAGCGAGGTAGCAGTGATGTCCTCTCCCGAAATTGTTCTGCTCGACGGCCAACACCGTTATTTCCGTGCCGCCGTGCTCAAGGCTCGCGGGTACAGGGTTTTCACTACGGAACACGTTGTTGAGGTGTGCTTGCGCTGGGTGCCGGGAGGCTGTGCGGCATTGGTGATTGGGCCGCAGATCCCATTGCAGCACATCGCGACCCTCTGTGAGTGGATCAAACTCAACAGTTCCGACAGGCCCATCATTCTGCTGAGTGACCGGCGCAATGCCAAGTGGCCGGTCCATATTGACTTCGTGATCCCGACGCAACCTGTCCAGATCCTGGTCGAACACCTGCAAGCTGTGCTGCCTTCCACCAGCGATCGGGGTTGTCGGCTGGAAGCGGCCGCGCTTCGCACCGGCGGCGCTCCAGGGCTCTCGCCTCGCGTCCGCCGTTGACCAGACGGGCGCTCCCTTTGATTGACCGGCGAGCATAGCTTGGAGGATAATTAACATCCCTTGAGAACCACTGGGACCAATCTCGGCGCCTCCGCTGCGCACGGCGGAGCCGCCTGAAGAAGCTCTCCATCTCATGATAACGGTTGTTTCCGGCATACCGCGTTCTGGCACTTCCCTGATGATGCAAATGATGGCGGCGGGAGGAATGCCGGTGCTCACCGATGGCCAGCGCTCCGCCGATGCCAACAATCCTCGCGGCTACTTTGAACTGGAATCAGTAAAGGCGCTGGGTAAGAATCAGGACGTAGCCGGGCAAGCCGAAGGCAAGGTGGTCAAGGTCATCTCCTCCCTCCTTCCCAGCTTGCCGAAACAGTTCCAATACCGCGTGATCTTCATGTGCCGTCCGCTTGAAGAAGTGGTCTCTTCCCAGAATCGCATGCTAGAGCGCTTGGGTAAGGATGTTCCGGCCACTCCCACCACCGCCGTAATCGCCGCCTTCCAGGAGCACCTGAAAAAAACAAAGTCTTGGCTGAGCCAGCAGCCTAATTTCGCGGTTCTTTACGTTGACTACCCGGCCGTGCTGCAGGCGCCCGAGGAGAACGCCCGAAAAATCTGCAGCTTTCTGGGGCGCGACCTTGATGTGTCCGCGATGATCAGTCAAATCGAGCAGTCGCTGCATCGCGAGAAATCTGCTTCTGCCGGTACCCTGGCCGGGACGCCTCCCGGACAACGGTAATAAAACGCTTTGTTGCCCGACAGCCTCCGGGACCGAAAAAATCATTTCTCCTGCCGCCCCTTTCGTATCCAGGCACTAAGGTGCCTGCTTCTCACCCCAAAGCAGTAAAATGTTTTGCAGGTTCCAGGACTGACCAGGATTTCCTCGCTATGTGCAAAACCTTTCATGTCACTGGACACGGGAGACGGAGGCAGGTGAATGCCGCATCTCGCTCCATCGTGCTAACTTCCCCGCCTGCCACCCCTGCCCTAGGTTATCTGTGCGGCTTAGCGCCTGAAAGCACAGAATTGGAGGGATTTGCCTTGCTAGGAAACGACAGTCGTACGGTCCCAAGTTGGTACTAGGATTGCTTCTGCTATCTCACGGAGGGTAATTATGTCTGCGCAAGCTCAAACTCTGACCGAGGCCGCCGGCGCTCTGAAACACAAGATCGAAACCCGCAAGGCGCGTGTTGGAGTCATTGGGCTAGGCTATGTTGGCCTGCCTCTGGCGCTGCTCTTCAGCGAGCAGCGGTTCCCGGTAACGGGTTTTGATATTGACCACAGGAAGGTTCAAACCCTGGAACAGGGTGGCTCTTATATCTACCGTATTACTCCGGCCGAAATCCAAGTGGCGCGCGGCCAGGGTCTTCGCGCTACTTCCGATTTCTCCCAGTTGGAGAGCATGGATGCGGTCATCATCTGCGTGCCCACGCCGCTGGATGAATATCGCGAACCGGACATGAGCTACATCACGAAGACGGCTGAAGCCATCGCACCCCACGTGCGGCCGGGCCAGCTGATCGTGCTGGAAAGTACTACCTACCCGGGCACCACGGAAGAAGTGCTGGTGCCCATTCTTGAACGCAACCCGGATAGTTTGAAAGTCGCCCGCAACGGTTCCGAGACGGGTGACTTCTACGTGGCTTTCTCACCCGAGCGCGAGGATCCCGGCAACGACACCGTGGCCCGGCGCGATATTCCCAAGGTGGTGGGCGGGGTTGATCCCCACGCCTCCGTGCTTGCCGGCGCGCTTTACGGCTCCATTTTCGCCCGCACCGTGCCGGTTTCCACTCCCGCGGCCGCGGAGATGACCAAGCTGCTGGAAAATATCTATCGCTGTGTAAACATCGCGCTGGTCAATGAGCTCAAGATGCTGTGCCTGCGCATGGGCATTGACATCTGGGAAGTCATTGATGCCGCCTCCACCAAGCCCTTCGGCTTCCACCCCTTCTATCCCGGACCGGGCCTGGGCGGGCACTGCATTCCGGTGGACCCCTATTACCTCTCCTGGAAGGCCAAAGAATTTGATTTCCAAACGCGCTTCATCGAACTGGCCGGCGAAGTCAATACCGGCATGCCCTACCATGTGCTGGCATCGGTGGGCGAAGCGCTGAATCGCCAGAAGAAAGCTTTGAATGGCGCCAAGGTTCTGGTTCTGGGCATCGCGTACAAGAAGGATATTGACGACCTGCGCGAATCGCCCTCGCTTACGATTATCGAACTGCTGCAGAAACAGGGGGCACAGGTTTCCTACCACGACCCCTACTTCCCCTTCGTCGGTAAGGGCCGTCACTATGACCTGCAGATGAAGCGGGCGGAGTTGGACAATTTCGGCCAGTACGATTGCGTGCTTATTGTGACCGACCACTCGGACTACGATTACGCCCGCATCGTGCGCGAAGCCCAGTTGGTTGTGGACACGCGCAACGCCACGCGCGGGATGTCCGCGCCCAACCTGGTCCGCTGCTGAGGGCGGTTAACACCTGACCTATGTGTGGAATCGTTGGCTACATCGGCAATAAGCGGGTAGTACCGTTGATTCTGGACGGGCTGAAGCGGCTGGAGTATCGCGGCTACGACTCGGCGGGGATCGCGGTGGCGGGCAACGGCGAGGGTCTGCAGATCCGCCGCGCCGAGGGCAAGCTGCGCAACCTGGAAG
>JBLMXE010000438.1:0-15131 GCA_050257615.1 Chlamydiota bacterium
GCCAGCGGCAAGGTCAAACATCCCGGGTTATGGGAACTGCCCATGGGAACCACGGTGCGCGAACTTCTGGAAGAGCACGCCGGCGGCATGCGCGATGGCCTGCGCTTTCGCGGGTTGCTTCCCGGTGGGGCATCCACGGATTTTCTGACAGAGGAACACCTGGACGAGCCCATGGACTTCACTGCCTTGCAGAAAGTCGGTAGCCGCATGGGCACCGGCACCATGATCGTGCTCGATGACCAAACCTGTCCCGTGGGCATGGTCTGGAACCTGGAGAAGTTCTTCGCCCAGGAATCCTGCGGCTGGTGCACGCCCTGCTGGAGCGGCTTGAACTGGGCGGAGCGCACGCTGCGCGCCCTGGAGGAGGGACAGGGCCGGGAAGGCGACCTGGAGAAGCTGGAGTTTCAGACCTGGTTCAGCGCTCCGGGGAACACTTTTTGCGCACTGGCGCCGGGCGCGGTGGAGCCACTGCAGAGCGCGCTCAAATACTTTCGCGAAGATTTCGAGCGTCACATCCGCGAGAAGCGGTGTCCGTGGAAACAGGCATGACGACGGTTTACATTGACGGCAAGCCCTACGCCGCCGATCCGGGGCAGAACATGCTCCATGCGGCTCTGACGCTGGGCTTCAATTTGCCCTATTTCTGCTGGCATCCGGCGATGGGATCAGTGGGCGCCTGCCGTCAGTGCGCGGTAAAGCAGTTCCGCGATGAAAACGATATCCGGGGCAGGCTGGTGATGGCCTGCATGACTCCCGCGGCCGAGGGCACGCGCATTGCCATCCACGATCCTGATGCGGTGAAGTTCCGCGCCGGCGTGATTGAAGGCCTGATGCTGAACCATCCGCACGACTGCCCGGTATGCGACGAAGGCGGCGAATGCCATCTGCAGGACATGACGGTCATGACCGGCCACGATTATCGCCGCTATCCGTACGAGAAACGCACCTTCCGCAATCAGTACCTGGGCCCGTTCGTTAACCAGGAGATGAACCGCTGCATCCAGTGCTACCGCTGCGTGCGTTTTTACCGCGAGTACGCCGGCGGCCGCGACTTCGACTCGTTCGTGCTGCGGAACTTGGTGTTTTTCGGCCGCCACAAAGATGGCGCACTGGAAAATGAGTTCAGCGGCAACCTGGTGGAGGTTTGCCCCACCGGCGTTTTCACGGACAAGACCCTCAAACAACACTACACGCGCAAGTGGGACCTGCAGTTCGCGCCCTCCATATGCGTGCACTGCGGCCTGGGGTGTAATAGCAGTGCGGGGGAGCGCTACGGGAGGCTGCGCCGCATCGTGAATCGCTATAACGGCGAGGTGAACGGCTATTTTCTGTGCGACCGGGGGCGCTACGGCTATGAGTTCGTCAACAGCCTGCAACGCATTCGCCAGGCCGTGCTGCGCCGCGAGGGAGTGGCGCAGGCGGTCAGCCGCGAACAGGCGCTGGAGGCGGCGCGTGAACTGCTGGCCGGCAAGCAGAAGGTGATCGGCATCGGTTCGCCGCGCGCTTCCCTAGAGGCCAACTTCGCGCTGCGCACGCTGGTGGGAGCGGAACACTTCTTCGCCGGCATGACGGAAGACGAACATCGCCTGATCACAAAGATGATCAGTATTCTGCGAACCACCCCGGGGCGCACGCCCTCGCTACGTGAAATCGAGCAATGCGATGCGGTGCTGCTGCTGGGCGAAGACCCCGCCAACTTCGCACCGCGGCTGGCGCTTGCCCTGCGCCAGTCGGTGCGGCAGCAGCCGTTTGCCACAACCGACAAGATGAAAATTCCGCGCTGGCTCGATCACGCGGTTCGCGAAGCGGTGCAGGAGGAGAAAGGCCCGCTGTTCATTGCTTCGCCATGCGCCACGCGCTTGGATGATGTCGCCAGCGGAACGTTCCGCGGAGCGCCCGATGATATCGCCCGGTTGGGATTCGCGGTGGCGCGCGCCCTTGATCCCACAGCGCCGGCAACCAGCATGTCCGGAGAGGCAGTCGCGTTGGCAACGCAAATTGCGCAGGCGCTCAGGAATGCGCAGCGGCCGCTGGTTGTTGCCGGCGGAGGGCTCAACAGCGAAGCCATTCTGGAAGCCGCCGCCAACGTGGTCCGGGCTCTGCAGGCCGCGAGCAAACAAGCGCGCCTGAGCTTTACCGTTCCGGAATGCAACAGCATGGGACTGGCGCTGATGGACGCCGCGCCTCGCAGTGCCGCTTTGGAAGCAGTCAAGAACGCGGATGCGGTCATCGTTCTGGAAAATGATCTGCAACGGCGCCTCCCTCCGCCGGCCTTACGCGAGTTTGTCGAGCGATCGGTTCATGTGATCGCTCTGGATTGCCTTGGGAATCACACCACGGAACATGCCGAACTCGTGCTCCCGGCCGGCACCTTTGCTGAGTCCGACGGCACGCTGGTCAACAGCGAAGGCCGCGCTCAGCGCTTCTTCCAGGTGTTTGTGCCCGAGGGAGACATCCAGGAGAGCTGGCGCTGGCTGCGCGACCTGGGCGCGGCATGTGGACGGCAAGATATGAGCGGCTGGCGCGAGCTCGACGACGTGATTGCGGCGCTGTCCAGAACCATTCCGCAGCTGGCGGGCATGGCGAAGGCTGCGCCACTTTCCGGCGTGCGCTTGGCGGGAGAGAAGGTGCCGCGCGAGCCGCATCGCTACAGCGGGCGCACCGCCATGCACGCCAATATCAGCGTGCACGAGCCCAAGCCTTCTGACGACCCCGATTCGCCGCTGGCGTTTTCCATGGAAGGCTATCCTGACCAGCCGCCCTCCGCCCTGATTCCGTTCTTCTGGTCGCCGGGCTGGAACTCCATTCAGTCAACGAATTTTTATCAGAAGGAAATTGCCGGTCCGTTGCGCGGCGGCGATCCGGGTGCCGGGCTGATCGAGCCGGGCTCTGAAAATTCGGGTAGCTATTTCACCAGTGTGCCCGCCGCGTTCGCCGCGCGCGATGACGAACTGCTGATTGTTCCCGCGTATCACATTTTTGGCAGCGACGAGTTGAGCCTGTACGCTCCCGCCATCGCCGAGCTGGCGCCCAAACCTTTCGTCATGATCAACCCGGAGGATGCTGCGCGCCTGGCCCTGCGGCCGGAGTCGCTGGCCGAGGTGAAGCTCGACGGCACGAGCTACCACGTTCAGGTGCGGATCCGTCCCGACGTGCCCCGGGGAGTTGCGGCGCTGCTAGTTGGTCTGCCGCCGGTGGTGGGCGTTCGCCTGCCCGCCTGGGGCACGCTGCGTCCGGTGGAAGTACCCGTGGGAGCAGGACCGGAGCACGCCGGATGATCAGCCCGTATCCAACCCTGATGCTTATTGCCGTGCTTTTCGGAGCGCTGACCATCGCCGGCGGGCTGGTGTGGGCGGAGCGCCGTCTGCTGGCCCTCTGGCAGGACCGTTACGGCCCGAATCGCGTCGGCCCCTTCGGCCTGCTGCAGACCCTGGCCGACATGATCAAGCTGTTCTTTAAAGAAGACTGGATCCCGCCCTTCGCCGACAAGTGGGTTTTCATCATGGCCCCCGCCATCGTGATGTTCACCGTGCTGATGTCGTTTGTGGTGATGCCCTTCGCGCCGGGCATGATCATCAGCGACCTGAACATCGCGGTACTGTTTTTTCTCGGCATGTCGTCGCTGGGGGTTTACAGCATCGTGCTGGCGGGCTGGGCTTCAGACAACAAATACGCGCTGCTGGGGGGGATGCGCGCCGCCGCGCAGATGCTCAGCTACGAAGTTTTCATGGGCCTTTCGCTGATGGGCACGGTACTGCTGGCCGGTTCCTTCGATCTGGTGGACATCGTCAACGCGCAGCGCCATGTGTGGTTCGTGGTGCCGCAGTTTCTGGGGTTTCTGCTGTTCATGATCGCCGGCATTGCCGAAACGCGCCGTCTGCCCTTCGATCTGCCGGAATCGGAAAGCGAACTCGTGGCCGGCTACCACTCGGAATATTCGGGCATGAAGTTCGGCATGTTCTTCGTGGGCGAATACATCGGCATTTTGCTGATCTCTTCCATGATCACGGTGCTGTTTTTTGGCGGTTGGCGGGGGCCGGTGCTGCCCGGCATCGTGTGGTACTTCATCAAGACATTTTTCTTTTTGGGATTTTTCATTTTGCTGCGGGCTTCGCTGCCCCGACCCCGCTTTGATCAGTTGATGGAATGGGGTTGGAAACTGATGCTGCCACTGGCATTGGCCAATCTGCTGGTCACGGGTGCGGTAAAGCTGGCGTTGTTCACTTGAAACGGACTTATGCGCGTAAAAGAAGACGGTAATTTATGCTGAGCATTATTCAGACCTTGTGGGATGTGTTTCTGCACGCCTTCCGCAAACGGGTGACCATCGAGTATCCCGAGCAGAAGGCGTACCTCTCCGCGCGTTACCGAGGGCGCATTATTCTTTCCCGCGATCCCGAGGGCGGGGAACGCTGCGTGGCCTGCTACCTGTGCGCGGTGGCCTGCCCGGTGGATTGCATCGCCCTGCAGGCCACGGAAGACTCGACCGGCCGCCGTTACCCGGAGTTTTTCCGCATCAATTTTTCGCGCTGCATTTTTTGCGGCTATTGCGAGGAGGCCTGCCCCACCTACGCCATCCAACTCACGCCGGATACCGAGATGGGGGAGTACCACCGCCAGAACATGGTTTACGAAAAGGAACATCTGCTGATCAGCGGCCCCGGCAAATATCCGGATTACAACTTCTGGCGCGTGGCCGGGGTCAGGATCGGCGGCAAGGACAAGGGCGAAGCCGAACGCGAAGCTGCGCCCACAGATCTGCACAGTCTGATGCCCTAGGACCAGCATGTACCTGCTGTTCTACATTTCGGGAGCCGTTGCGATCCTGGCCACGGTGATGACCATCACCCGGCTGAACGCCGTCCACGCACTCCTCTATTTCATCGTGTCGCTGCTATCGGTGGCGGTCATCTTCTACATCCTGGGCGCGCCCTTCATTGCCGCTTTGGAAGTCATTATCTACGCCGGCGCCATCATGGTGCTGTTCATATTCGTGATCATGATGCTCAACCTGGGCGAGCGCGCGGTGGAAATGGAGAGCAAGTGGCTGAACATTCGCATGTGGATCGGACCGGAAATTCTGGCCGCCGTGCTCATCGCCGAAGTGATCTATATGCTCTCTCGCCCGCCAATTGAGGCGCAGGCCATTCAGTCAATCGAGCCGCAGGAGGTCGCGCGGGCTCTGTTCGGCCCTTATCTGATCGGCGTGGAACTGGCTTCCATGCTGCTTTTGGGCGCGCTGGTGGGCGCCTATCACCTGGGCTATCGCAAGCCCAAAATTCTGGAGAATGCGGATGCCGACAATACCGATGCAGCACGGGCTGCTGCTGGCGGGGATCTTGTTCGCGCTGGGAACAATCGGCCTGCTGGTGCGGCGTAACCTGGTGTTCACGCTGATGTCCATTGAGATCATGCTCAACGCCGCCGGGCTCGCCTTCATCGTGGCGGGCGCGCACTGGATCCAGGCGGACGGCCAGGTGATGTTCATTTTTATTCTGGCTATGGCAGCATCGGAGGTTTCCGTCGGCCTGGCGCTGCTGTTGCGCCTTTACCACCAGCACGGCGTGCTCGATACCGACAGCGCCAGCGAGATGAGGGGCTAGGGTGCTCCCGCTCACCGCCATCATCCCGGCGATTCCGTTCTTCAGCTTCGCGCTGCTGGCCGTGTTTGGACCGCGGCTGGCGCGCCGGACCGTGTCGGTAATAGGCGTGGGTTCGATTGGTGCAAGCGCCATCGTTTCCGGAATCGTAACCGTCAGCTTCGTGTCCGCGCCTCCGGCGGGCTGGTCGTATCACCAAGTCATCTGGCGCTGGATGAGCGTTTCCAGTTTCCAGGCCGATATCGGCTTCTACCTGGATGCGCTCTCCGTGGTCATGGTGCTGGTGATCACCTTTGTCGCCTTTCTCATTCATCTTTATTCCACCGAATACATGGAAGGCGATGAAGGTTACAGCCGCTTCTTCGCCTATATGAACCTCTTCGTCGCCTCCATGGTGACGCTGGTGCTGGCGGACAATCTGCTTCTGCTGTACCTCGGGTGGGAAGGCGTGGGCCTGTGCAGCTAC
Source organism: Chlamydiota bacterium (assembly GCA_050257615.1). Lineage (GTDB taxonomy): Bacteria > Acidobacteriota > Terriglobia > Terriglobales > Acidobacteriaceae > JAICWP01. The sequence continues at coordinate 6,067 of JBLMXE010000438.1, forward strand.
CTGCTGATCGGATTCTGGTACACCGACCCGGTGAATGGGAGGGCGGCGCGCAAGGCTTTCATCGTCACCCGCGTGGGCGACACCTCCATGGTGATCGGACTGTTCCTGATTTTCCATCAGCTCGGAACGCTCGACATCCAGGAGCTTATGCGCCGCGCTACTTTGCAGTGGCCGGTTGGGGCGGCAGTGGCCATTGCCGCGGCAGCGCTGCTGCTGGGCGGCGCCGTGGGCAAGTCCGCGCAACTGCCCCTGCAAACGTGGTTGCCTGACGCCATGGCCGGTCCTACGCCCACCAGCGCTCTCATCCACGCCGCCACCATGGTAACCGCCGGCGTCTATCTGATCGCGCGCACGCACGTGCTCTTCAGTTTGGCGCCCCCGGTCATGCTGGCGGTGGCCATCATCGGCGCTGCCACCCTGCTGCTGGCGGGTTGCAGCGCGCTCACCCAGCGCGACATCAAGCGCGTGCTCGCCTACTCCACCATCAGCCAGATCGGTTACATGTTTTTGGCATTAGGCGTAGGGGCATGGTCGGCCGCGATTTTCCATTTCATGACGCACGCCTTTTTCAAGGCGCTGCTGTTCCTGGCCGCGGGCGCCGTCATCCAGGCGCAGCACGAGGAGCACGACATCTTCAAGATGGGAGGCCTGCGCCGGCAGATTCCGCTCACCTTCTGGGCCTTCCTGATTTCTGGTTGCGCGCTGGCCGGCCTGCCCCTCGTCACTGCCGGCTTTTACAGCAAAGGCATGATCCTGTGGAGCGCGTGGTCTTCGCCGCAGGGTGGTGCTGCCCTGTGGATCGCAGGCGTGGTGGGCGTGCTGCTGACCTCGCTCTACATCTTCCGCGTCGTCTTTATTGCCTTCTTCGGCGAGGCGCAAATTCCGGTAGAGCATGCGCCGCGCCTGGCCAAGAATCTGCCCATGGTCGTGCTCAGCGTGCTGTCCATCGCTGCGGGATGGGTGAATCTTCCGCCATATTTGGGCAACAAGCTTTGGCTGAATGATCTGCTCTCCACCGCCTTCCCCAGCGTAGCGGAAGGACGCGTTGGCTCGATCACGGAAGGCTGGTCGGAAAGCATCGTTACCGCGGCTTTCGTTCTCGGTCTGATCATCGCCTACGAGTTGTATTTGCGGCGTCGCGCCGCCAGCCGGCCGCTGACCGAATACGCCCTCGGCGGCGCCATCCATGAATTCTGGTATGGCGGCTGGGGCTTCGATCTTCTGTATGACAAGCTGTTTGTGGCCCCGGTGGTGTGGTTCGCGCAGGTGGACAAACGCGATTTCATTGACAAGTTTTATGACGGCTTGGCCGCTCTGAGCCGCGCCTGCTATCGCGCGCTCAGCCTCACGGAGAACGGCCGACTGCGCTGGTATGCCGCCAGTATTGTCGGCGGCACTGTGGTCTTCATCTTTATTGTGTTGCGCCTATGATCCTGGTCTGGTTCATCGCGATCCTGTTGCTTGGCGGCATCGCGTGCTGGGTGACCGCGCGCTGGAGCGCCGCGCTCTGCCGTTGGATCGCTCTGGCCGCCACCGCCGCCGATTTTCTTCTGAGCATAGTGCTCTGGATTCGTAACTACCCGGTGAACCTGCTGCCGCAGCAGAACTGGTTTGCGCAGGTAAATTGGATTTGGTTTCCCGACGCCGGTATTCATTTTCACCTCGCCATTGACGGCCTCAGCCTGCTGCTGGTGGTGCTGACCTTCTTCCTGGGCATTGTTTCTGTCCTGGCCTCGTGGTCGGAGATACGCGAGGGCGTGGGCTTCTTCCACCTGAACCTGCTGTGGGTGCTGGCCGGCATTACCGGCGTCTTCCTGGCGGTGGACCTGTTCCTTTTTTACTTCGCCTGGGAGCTGATGCTCATCCCCATGTACTTCCTGATCGCCATCTGGGGGCACGAGCGGCGGGTGTATGCGGCGGTGAAATTCTTTCTTTTTACCCAGCTCAGCGGCCTGTTGATGCTCGTCTCCATCCTGGCCCTTTACTTCATTCATCACAGCGCCACCGGCGTTTACAGCTTCGAGTATTCCGACCTGCTCGGCACCTCCATGCCGCTGCACACCGCCATCTGGGTGATGCTGGGCTTCTTTATCGCCTTTGCGGTGAAGCTGCCCATGGTCCCGGTACACACCTGGCTTCCGGATGCGCACACCGGAGCGCCCACGGCCGGCAGCGTGATTCTGGCTGGCCTGCTGCTGAAGACCGGAGCTTATGGTTTGCTGCGATTCGTAGTGCCGCTGTTCCCCGCGGCAGCGCACTGGTTCTCGCCCATCGCCACCATGCTGGCCGTCATCGGCATCATCTATGGCGCGGTGCTGGCCTTCGCGCAGACCGACCTGAAGCGGCTGGTCGCCTACACCAGCATCAGCCACCTAGGTTTTGTGCTGCTGGCTATTTTTATTTGGAACAAGCCGGCTCTGGAAGGCGCGCTGATTACGATGATCGCCCACGGCATCAGCACGGGCGCTCTGTTCGTGCTGGCGGGCGGGCTGCAGGAACGCATTCACACCCGCGAGATGGACCGCATGAGCGGGCTGTGGCAGACGATTCCCCGCTTCAGCGGCGTTGCCATGTTCTTTGCTATGGCTTCCATTGGGTTGCCCGGCCTGGGCGATTTTGTGGGCGAATTTCTAATTCTGCTCGGCACTTACAAAGTGAGTGTAGGGCTCACCATCGCCGCTGCTATTGGGGTGCTGGCTTCCACGCTCTACGGCTTAAAGTTTATCCAGCGCGCCTTTCATGGCAGCAACGTGCATGGGTGGGACCTGCACGACCTCTTCCCCCGAGAAGTCGTCGTTATTGTGCCCATGATTGCCATCCTGCTTTGGCTGGGCCTCTACCCCCAGCCGGTGCTCAACACCTTTGCTCCAACTATGGACAGCCTGCAACACACAGCCGCCCAGCACTATCAGGCCTATGAACGGGGGCAGCAATGATCGGTGTCAGCGGCCTGGTTGCGATTCTGCCCCTGCTGCTGCTGGCGGGCACCGCGGTGGCGGTGATGCTCGTCATCACCATTCACCGCAGCCATCGCTTGACCCTGGTCCTGACGTTGCTCGGCCTGACAGCTTCCTTCGCCTCTCTGTGGATCGCCGCCAAGATCGCTCCGCTGCGGGTTACGCCTCTGCTGATGCTGGATCAGTACGCGCTCTTCTATTTCGGCATGATCATCGCCGCTACCGCCGCAGTAGCCGGCCTGGCGTATGGCTATCTGGAGCAGCACGCAGTAGAAAAGGAAGAGTTTTACATTCTGCTGCTGACCGCAGCCCTGGGCGCGGCGGTGCTGGCCGCCAGCAGCCACTTCGTGTCGTTCTTTCTGGGATTGGAAATCCTCAGCATTTCGCTTTACGCGCTGAACGCTTACATTTATCCGCGCAGGACGGCGCTGGAAGCCGGCATCAAGTACCTGGTGCTGGCCGCCGCCTCCGCCGCCTTCCTCCTATTTGGAATGGCTCTGATCTACGCTGCCGTGGGCACTATGGCGTTCGGCCACATGGCGGAGCTGATGATAGAGACTGCCGGCCCCAACCGAACCCTGCTCCTGCCGGGTCTGGCCATGATCATCACCGGCATGGCTTTCAAGCTGGCGCTGGTTCCGTTTCACATGTGGACGCCAGACGTTTATCAGGGCGCGCCTCCGCCCGTGGCCGCCTTCATTGCCAGCGTTTCCAAAGGTGGAATGTTTGCTCTGCTGCTGCGTTATTTCTACCGCCTCGAACTCCATAACTACGCGCCGGTTGTGGTGGTGTTCACTATCATCGCTATTGCCTCCATGCTGGGCGGCAATCTGCTGGCCCTGCTGCAGTCGAACGTGAAGCGCATTCTGGCCTACTCCTCCATTGCGCACATGGGTTATGTTCTGGTGGCGTTTATTGCCAGCGGCGAGCTGGCGGTGCAGGCGGTTACCTTCTATTTAGTCGCCTATTTCGTGACCATCATTGGCGCGTTCGGGGTGGTGACGGTGCTCTCCAACGGCGATGAAGATGCCGAGACGCTGGAGAGCTACCGCGGCCTGTTCTGGCGGCGCCCGGCGCTGGCCGGCGTGATGACTGCCATGCTGCTGTCGCTCACCGGCATCCCTGTGACCGCCGGCTTTATCGGCAAGTTCTATGTGGTGGCGGCAGGCGCCTCCTCCGCCGCCTGGACGCTGGTCATCATTCTCGTCATCAGCAGCGTGATTGGCGCGTTCTACTATTTGCGGGTCATCTTCGCGTTGTACGCAGACGCGCCGGAAATCGCGGAGGGGACGGTCGTGTCCCCGTCCCGCATGGGCTTCGGGTCTTCGGTTCTGGTGGTGCTGACCGTTCTGCTAATCTGGCTGGGCGTTTATCCCGCGCCCCTGTTGCACGTGATCCGTGCCGCCCTGCCTGGCTAAGGAAATAGGGGCGATCAAGCACAACCAGGGGGACCAGTAAAAGATTGTCGCCACAACCAGGCTGCGGCCCCTGTCACTTCCTGCCGGCCGCGTCCACCGATTGCGTGGGATCGGCGTCCTTCCAGCTTACGTCGGCGGTCGGGCCGTAGGTTGAAGGCACGGTGCGGTTCATCAGGCGCAGGTAAACGGTCAATTGCGTGCGGTGATGGCAAGTGTGCAACACTCGCCTCCAGAAAATCCAGATTCTCTCCCGTTGAACGTCGAAAAATGGAACAGCCTGCAGCCACCACTCCTGGCCCTTGGAGGCTAGAAAGCCCAGGCGCGGCTCCGCCAGTTCCTGTATGCGCCGGGTGAAATTCTCCACGCTCACCGCCGCGGGCAACACTTCCTCCGGCTGTGGTTCGTGCGCGCCCAGGAATTCGCCGAAGAAGCGCCTTTCCGACAGCAGCTGGTGCCGGAAGATCTCCAGCACGGGCTGGGAACGCGGGTGAGGCCGCCAGCTGAGGTCGGCATCGGAAAAGCAGCGCCAAACCGCTACCATTTTGTTGGTCTCACTGGCGTAGGTGTCCAGCAAGTGCTGGAACAGGGGAGACGAAGCGCGCGGAATTCGGGCCTCCAGCAGGGTGGTGAAGTCATAGTTCATGGACACGCAAGCACCTCGTGCACTGCATTTTCAAAACCCTCGGGCTGAGCGACGATCAGGACGACTTATTGCTGGCTCCGTAAGGAGTTTCCCTGACGTCTCTGCCGCGGCATTAACCTAATGGATTCCCAGTCTTGCCTGCTTTTTGCTCCCGCAGTGTAATGCGGTTAACGATCGAAGATTCGGCCCTGGAGTGAATTATGGAGATCGAATCCGCGCCGCAACCCGCCGCTGCGCCGGAACCACCCGAGCGCATTGAGAAAAAGATATTTGCGCTGGACTGGCGCGACCTGCAACTGTGGTGCATTGGTGCGGCGCTGCTGGTGGTTATGGCGGCCGGTTTTCTGGCGCTGCTCACGCCCCAACTGCTCTGGGACGTAACCGCCAGCATCTCGCGCCCGGCCGACGTTCCGCAGCTTTTCTTCGGACTGCTGGCGCTGCTCATTCTTTCCAATGTGTATCTCTTCAGCCAGCGCCTGCAGCTGGTGCGCACCCGCCGCGAACTGGTTCATCAACTGCAGATCGCGGAGCGCACGGCCCGTACCGACGCGCTAACCGGTGTCTTCAACCGCCGCTGGCTCGACGAGAGTCTGCTCAAGGAGATTGCCCGCGTCGAGCGTGCCAAGGGTCACCTGACCATCATGATGACCGACGTTAATGACTTCAAGGCTATCAACACCCGCGTTGGCCACGTGGAGGGTGATCGCATCCTGGTCGAGGTGGCCCACCTGTTGCAAAGAAATTTCCGCGCCTCCGACTCCGTGGTTCGCTACGGTGGCGACGAATTCATCGCCCTCATGCCAGATACTGACCTGGCCCAGGCGAGAATAGCTGTGGACCGCCTGCAGCGATTCGTGGATTTGCGCAATGCGCGCCACGAAAACGCCGTTACCCTGGGCCTGAGCTGCGGCCTGGCTACTTTCATTCCAGGCATGTCCATGGACGGGCTCATCCAGGCAGCCGATGAAGATATGTTCGCCCAGAAGCCGCGCCGCTCTGATCGTCCAAGCCCCAACCTTCGTGCTCCCTTATGACTCCGCTCAGGCTGCCTGGTCCAGTTCTTTGGGGCAAGGATTGGGGTCGCTAGAGGGCGGATCGCTAGCCGGAAAAGAATCGGCCAGCGTTTTATCGAGCATTGCTTCCCGTTTCCGCTTTTCCTCTTCCGTCGTCATATTGTCGTGCCCTCAGCGTTGCCGGTGCTCAAAATCAACCCGGTTAATGAACAGGTACAATCCGACGCAAGCCGCGAAAATCAATCCCGAAACAATGGCGGCGGGCAGCGCGGTTTCCCGGAAACCGGCGAGAAAAGTTTCCAGAGTAGTGGTCAGCAGCCAGATTTGCACCAGCAGCAGCACCACGATAAGCGCCATGGCGCCATCAATCGCGGTCAGGCCTTTCTGCTGGCCGGATTCACGCGCTTCAGCCACGCTGCGCCTCCGCTTCGATGCTCATGCCCAACGCTACAAGATCATTGCCGCGCCTCTCCAGCACCACGCGGGGCAGCGGCCGCGGCGGCGGTCCTTGCAGAACGGAGCCGTCGCGCACCGAGAACGCTCCGTTATGGCAGGGGCACTCTAGCCGGCCGTGCGGGGCGGAGTAGAAGACAGCGCAGGAAAGATGCGTGCACTTCTGGCTGTAGGCAACGTACTCATCCGCGCCTGTGCGCACCAGGATGCACTGGTCCTTGGGCGTGGGGTAGAGAAAGACTTTGACTCCGCCGACTGGGATCTCATCCGCGCGCGCGATCGTGGCGGTTGGGTACACCGGCCGGCGCCTGAACCAGGAGCGCAACAGGATCCACAGGTTGCCCACGAACATGCCCAGGCTGGCCAGCACCAGGAACTTGGCGAACTGGCGGCGGCTCACATAGCGCTCGTCATCGCTGAATACCGAGAACTCATCCCGCCACAGGGGTTCCGCGCTCGGCCGGCGAAACGGACTCATCCTCGCCCTCCCACATGTAGTCCACCACGTCAATGGAAACAGAACTTTGCTCCGGCGGCACCATCATGAACACTTTGGTGGTCACGCGCTGCTCGCCGAAATAAAACACGTTGCTGGGCTTCTCCCGGCGGCGCGCGATGTCCTCCGCGCGCACGTAAGCCAGGGCCTGGCTGGGGCACACGGTGGCGCACATCGGCCGCTTGCCCGCGGAAGTGCGGTCGTAGCACATGTCGCACTTCATCATCTGTTCATATTCAGGAAATTTCTTGGGAATGCCGAAAGGGCAAGCCAGCACGCAGTTCCAGCAGGCGATGCAGCGCGGCTTGAGCGAGGAATGTACTACCCCGTCTTCGCCCTTCTTAATGGCGTCGGCGGGGCAGACCTCGGCGCAGGTGGGATCGTCGCAGTGCCAGCACACGTATGCCGCGGTAGCGATTGTCTCCCTGCGGTCAATGAAATCGAAGTTGATCATGGACTGCCCGCGATGGGTCTCGCACTCCTCGCACGCCTTCATGCACGACTGGCAGCCGATGCAGCGCGACGGGTCCACGTAAAACTCGTAGCCGAACATTACGCCCGCCGCCTCCCCGCGTTGCCGCCCGCTTCCCGCTCCCGCCGCCACTCTGGAGGCTGTTCTACTTTGCGAATATTGCAAGCCGACACCTTGAACTCCGGAATCTTACTGTGCGGGTCCAGAGTGCGGTGCGTCAGCCGGTTGGCGCTGCGGTCAAAGGGCCAGTGATAAGGAATAAAGATGGTATCCGGACGAATGGTCTTCACCACCATGGCTTGCAGGGTGACCGCGCTGCGGCGCGTCGTGACCGTGACCCAGTCGCCCTCGCGAATGCCGTGCCGCTCCGCGAGCCGGGGATGAATTTCGACGCGCGGTTCGGGACACTGTTCGGTCAGTTCGCCGATGCGCCGCGTCTGTGCTCCCGACAAGTAGTGGCTGACCACCCGTCCCGTGGTCAGCAGGATGGGAAAGTTCTCATCCGGGGGATCGCCGCTGGGTCGCCATTCGGTCACCCGGAAGCGGCACTTGCCGTCGGGATGGAACGATCGGCCGCCCTCGATCAATCGCGGCGTGCCCGGGTGCTCCGGCGCAGGGCAAGGCCAGAACACGCCCAGTTGCCGGTCCACCTTCTCGTAGGTGATGCCGTAGTAGTCGGCCACCCCGCCGCGCGACGCCTCCCGCATCTCGTCCAGGATTTCGCGCATGGAGGCGAAGGGGAAATATTGCCCTTTGCCCAGGCGCCGTGCCAGGTCGCACAGGATGGAACAGTCAGCGCGCGCATTGCCCGGTGGATCCACGGCTCTCTGGATATGAATGACACGCCCTTCTGCGCTGCAGCTCAGCCCCTCTTCTTCCTCATGCAGGCTGCCCGCCAGCACCACGTCGGCAAACTGCGCCGTTTCGGAAAGGAAAAAATCAATCACGCCGAAGAACTCCAGCTTCTCCAGCGCCTCGCGGGTGAAGTTGGCGTCCGGGAGCGAGACGATGGGGTTGAAGCACATGGAGAGCAAGCCCTTGATCTCGCCGCGGTGAATGGCTTCCATAATTTCCTCGGCGGTTAGTCCTTTGCCGGGAATTTCATCTTCGCGGATACCCCAGACTTTGGCCACGTGACGCCGCGCCTCGGGATCGTCAATCTGGCGCTGACCGGGGAGTTGGTCGCACTTCTGGCCCTGCTCGCGGCCGCCCTGGCCGTTGCCCTGGCCGGTGATCATGGAGCAGCCCGCGCCCTCGCGCCCGATTTGGCCGGTGGCCAGGCAGAGATTGATGACCGCCGTGACGTTGTCCACGCCCTTGGAGTGGTGTTCCAGGCCGCGCGCGTGCAGGGCGATGGAACGTTCCGCTTTTGCAAACCAGTGCGCCGCCTTCTCGATGTTCTCCGGCGGCACGCCCGTCATCTCCGCCGCTCGCCGCGGGTCCCACGCTTTCACCGACTCCGCCACCGCTTCGAATCCGCTCGTGTGCTCGGCGATGAACTTGCGGTTCTCCAGTCCGTCGCGCAGCACCACGTGCAGCATGGCCATAAGCAGCGCCAGGTCGGTGCCCGGCCGCACCGGCAGAAACAGGTCGGCATTGCGCGCGATGGGCGT
>JBLMXE010000439.1:0-12359 GCA_050257615.1 Chlamydiota bacterium
ATATCCAGGGACTCCTGGGCATAGCGCAGCGCGTCGTCCGGCTTGTCCAGCTGGCGGTAAGCCACCGCCATATATTGCAGGGCTTTGGCGCGCTGCTCATCGTTGCTGAACTGAATGGTCAATTCCAGCGCGCGATTCAGGTAATTCACACTGTCCTGGGGGTCGAGGCGATAGGTTTCCACCTGTCCCATGCCCAGCAGGGCAGCCACTGACTTTGGATCCTGCTTCAGCACCAGATCATAGTGTTCATGAGCCTTATCGTAGGCCCCGGTCTGCCGGTACAGTTCCCCGAGAGCAAATTGCACATCGCCATCGTCGGGAGAAATACGGGCCAGGTTCTCGTACGTTTGAATGGCCTTGTCCGTATCTTTGATGATGCGGTCGTGATTAGCCTCAATCAGGTACTGTTCGCGCTGCGGCAGTTTGGCGCTGAGGTCAACTGCTTTGCGGGAAAACTGTTCCGCTTGCCCGTCATAGCCGAGTTCGGAATAGGTCTGTGCGAGCTTGGAATAGGCCAGGGCGAAATTGGGGTCGGCGCCAACAGCGGCCTGGAAACTCTTCTGCGCCTCCAGATGATTGCCCTGCCGCTCCAGCGTCAGTCCCTGGCTGTAAGTACGTAAAGCGTCAAGCGAAGTAGTGGAAGGAGTAAAAGCGCTCGCCCGCAACGCTCGTACGGCACTGGAGGAGAGCGCCAGGCTTTCCTGCAGGGAATGGGCCAGCTTATCCACCGTGGCCAGCAGTTGATTCTGGTCCGCAGCCTCCACTTTGATGGCAGTTGAGTGCTGGTGCTTGATGTCCTGCAGCGTGGCCTCGATGCGAATCTGATTTCCAAGTTTCAGGTACTGGCCGGTGAGCACGGTGTCGGCGCTGCTGAACTCCGCGATGCGCGCCAGCATACTGGGGTCAATAGGGGAATTGGGCGTCACCCGCAAATCGCTGAGGACCTGGTGCAGGCGGTCTGGGGAGACGATGCGCAACTGCGCCGACTCACCCACGTCGCTGCTGAGTGTTTCCGCCACGCTGCTGCCCAGCCAGTCCAGGCTGGGGTCGCCGGAGGCGTTGCGGAACGGCAGAATGGCCAGCGAAACTACCGGACCCGCCGGGGCCTTAGCGCCGGGTCCGAACAGTTTGGCGCGCAGCAGGAAGCCGACCACCCCCAGAATAATGGCCACGGCGGCCACGCTGATCAGCACCCAGGGAATGTCGCGCCCCCAGGGCTGGACCTCGGGCAGGCGGATAGACTTGGCCGCACTTTTGCCCTGCCAGGCCTCCAGATCGCTGAGCAGTTCCTTGGCGCTGTTGTAGCGCAGCTTGGGGTCGCGCTCCAGACACTTGGCGACCATGTCGCTGAGCACGCGCGGCACCTTGTTATCCAGGCTGGAGATCGGTACCGCGCGTTCCTGGGTGCGCTTGAGCAAGCTGGCCAGGGCGCTGTCCGCCTTGTACGGCACTTGCCCGGTCAGCAATTCGTAGAAGATCAGACCCAGGGTGAAGAGGTCAGAGCGCTGGTCCAGTTCCTGGCCCAGGCCCTGCTCCGGCGACATGTACTCCATGGTGCCGATGAGAGCGCCGGTCTGGGTCATGCCGTCGCTTTGCAGCGAGCGGGCCAGGCCAAAGTCCATCACCACGATGCGCCCCTGGCCGTCGCGCATGATGTTCTGTGGCTTCAGGTCGCGGTGGATGACACCTTCGGTGTGGGCGGTATCGAGGGCGAGGCAGACCTGGCGAATGATTTCCGCCGCCTCTTCCGGGGAAAACTTCTTGTGCTCCAACAGCAGGGAGCGCAAGTCTTTACCCTCGATGAACTCCATGGTGATGAACTTGATGCCGTCAGCCTCGCCCAGATCAAAAATGCGGACCACATTGCGGTGAGTGACCTGGCGGGCCAGGATAAGTTCCTGCTTAAAGCGCTGGATGATGGCGGGATTGCGTGCCAGATCGGGACGAATGACCTTGAGCGCCACCAGGCGGTCGAGTTCCCGGTCGCGAGCCTTGTAAACCGCACCCATGCCGCCTTCGCCCAGGGCCTGCAGAATCTCGTAGCGCCCGCCCAGTACGGCGCCCGGCTGCAGGCCACCCGAGGCCCATGCGTCAGGTACACCCGAGGCTCCCGCAGCGGTCTGGCCCGCGCCCCCAGAGGATTGCGGTACCACTGTCGGAGCAGTTGCGCTGCTACTTTCCGGGACCAGGGTGGGCGTATCTGATGAGGAGGGAGGGGGGGTGAGGGTCTGCGCCGCCGTGTCGGTCCGGCGAGGCGAAGGAGCGCTCTCCGGCACCAAGGTCGGGCTGTCCGCTTGCGACGGAGGCTGAGGGGGTTTTTCCATGGCAGCTGGGTAGGCGCGAACCGCAGCTACAGGGCGCAGTATGCCGCCCCTTGGCGTTCTAGTATATACCGCCTCTCATGGGTTAATGCCTGTACAAATTGGGCTTGGCGAAGACGGTGGTATTGAAAACATTAACCTTCTGAGAAGGCGGCGATTCCCTTTTTGGGGCAACTTTTGCCCTCGGGCCAGGGTTTAGTACAGTGGACCTGCCCACATTTTGTGCGCCTCGATATACTGCCGTAACATTCGTGTATCTTAAATTGCTCGAGGAAAACGGACTCGTGAAGCAATCTCAGTTCCTGGGACTCCTAGCCATCATTCTGACTGTGTTGGGCGCGGCGGGATGCAAGTCAACGACAACGCTGGCAGCCAACCCACAATTTCGCGTGATGAACGCCTCGGTGCAGCAGCCGACCATTACCGTGAAGCTGGGTGCCACCACGCTGGCAGCCAACCTGGCATTTCCGACGGCGTCGGCATACGCCTCGCCGGCGCCGGGCGGATATACGTTACACGTTGAGGTTGGGACCTCGCTCACCCCCACCACCCTGATCAACCTGCCTCTGGTGCTGCAGCCGGGCGCCTCTTACACCTTCATCGCGGCGGAAGCGGCTTTCGCTTCGCCGGCGCTTACTCCTATCTTATTAACCGACGATAACACCAGGCCCGCCAGCGGGCAGATGAAGCTGCGCCTGGTCAATGCCTCGCCTGATATCGGCAACCTCGACATTTATGTGGTCGCCCCCGGAGCCAGCATTCAGAACAAAACCCCCACCGTCAGCAATCTGGCGTTCAAGTCCGCTTCCGACTACCAGAGCCTGGCGGGGGGAAATTATGAAATCTACTTTACGGCGGCGGGCCAGAAAACCGTTCTCGTTGACAGCGGCAAGCTATCCTTCCAGAGCGGCCAGATTCGCACGGTGGTGGCGCTGGACGACACCGGTGGGTACATCACCAGTGTGCTCACTGACCTGCACTAGGGCGGGTACTACGAATCCGCGGCGCGAGATTCAGGACACAAATTTCACTCCGGTAAAGAAACATATTGCCTTCCGGTTCACACCTGAACCTGACATTTCTTGGGGTTGTAACCCGCTGGCAGGGGCAAACACCTTAGTGTACCTGTCGCAAAAACGGTGTTCTGCCAATTTCGAAATTGAGCTATTCCGCCGATTGGAGCCGGTGGCCTACCCTGCTATTGTCTGCCCACCTCATTAATCGCATTTGAGTTAAGCACCAACGGGCTACTGGTCGAGCCTGCAGAAGCCGCTTCATAAAACTCCACTTCAGAGGGTTGCATTGTGAAAACTGCATTTATAACGGCAGCATGGTTACTGTTTACCGTGTTCCCCAGCTTTGCCTCCATAACCGTATACGCCAAGGCCTCAGGCTCCACCTCGCCGATCACCATCTCCGGCACCGCCAGTTCCAGTTACGCTATTACGGGCTGGACCATCTACGTTGACTCCAACCTGGTGTTCCGGCAGAACACCTCGTCGAAAAGCATCTCGAAGTCGGTGAGCATGAGCTCGGGCACACACAAGGTGGTGGTGAAGGCCTGGGATACTACCGGGACGAATGGCAGCGCGTATTTGACGGCCAGCGTCAGCGGCAGCGGACTGATTCCCACGCCCCCCTCCGGGGCCAAGTACTTCAATAATGTTGACCAGATGTCGGGCTGGACGAAGTGCTCGGTATGCGCCAACAAGGTGGGCGCGGAGTCCTACTGGTTCAAGCAGTGGGTGGGCAGCCCCTCGCTGGACGGGGCCAGCATGCAAACCTACATCAAGGGCAGCTACGGCGCATGGGCGGACGACCTGTTTGTAAAAAAATTCGGTGACCAGACCTGGGCGCGCCATATCGAGATGACCATGAATTTCCTGTGGAACGCTCCCAAAACAAAACAGGCCAACGGCGCCTGGGTGGTGCAGGCGATGGAATTTGACGCCCGCATGCTGATCGGCGACTTCAAATATCTGTTTGGGACGGAGTGCGACTACGGCAAGGGCTACTGGGATATCTGGAACAACACCAAGTACTATTGGCAGCGCACTGCTATTCCCTGCCAGAAATGGGGGCCCAACAGCTGGCATAAGATTACCTGGTACTTCACTCTTGATAACACCACCAAGTATCTGCACTACGCCGCGCTGCGCGTGGACGGGGTGGATTACAAGGTGGACGCGTGGCTGCCTGCCGGCTCGGTTCCCTACAACAAGGAATTCCTCATCCAGTTTGAGCAGGATACAGACTTGAACGGGGACCCGTGGTATCTGTGGGTGGACAAGATTCAGGTCGCGCTCTGGTAGGCAAGGGCTGGCGGCTTACGCCGCCAGCTTTTCCGGCACTTCCTTCCTGGACAAATCGGCGTGGCAATAAGGGCAGAGCGCGGTCTCTGCTTTTACCACGCCTGCGCAGAGCGGGCAGCGGCGGTGGCCGGCGGGAATCAGATCCTCAGCCGCGGGCAGCATGGCGACAATGAAGAATCCGAGCAGGGGAGTAAACACCAGCGAGAACAGATACCACAAAGCCGCGCTGTGACCCCTCTTGTCGGCGAACTCAGCAACCAGGCTGCAGAGGAACATCCAAACGATGGTCAGTCCAATGGCGATAAGAAGCGAGGCCATAGCGCACCCCCGCTGGCGGGTACCAACTTGCCAATCCTATGATCAGGCGCGAGCGCACCTTCGCCAATGACCGGCATCACCCCAGCTTGTGATGCGCAGGCAGGTAACGCCTCTTGGAGTGGATTACGCAGCGAATTGGCTTCGCAGAACGGCCGGTTGAGGATGGGGGAGGGGAGCATGAGCAGGCCGGCCGTTCGCGAAGTGCATCCTGCAGCCGGCGAACCAGACGCCTCTCGTAATCTCAGCTGCGAAGTTGCGCCAGCCATTCAAGCATGAAATCCATAAAAAAAGAGTAAAGAGTTGTAAAAATTCGTAAATCTGGCGCCGGTGAACGGATTCCTCGCCCGGAACGGCAGGCGGATCTGGCGGGCCTTACTCTGGGGTGCTCTCTTCCTGGCGGCTCTGCTGGCGGTCACGTTTGTTGGCGATTATGCCCTGCTCCGCTATCGGGTTGCGGCGCAGCGGAACCCTTTTGGCACGGTCACAGTACGCCCCTACTACGCGGTGCTACTGAAGAGCGGCAAAACGGAGTTTCTCTTCCAGAATCCCCGGCCGGAGAGTTGCGTGAACTCACTGTTCCCCCATTTCGGCATGACGCCGTGCTGGTATGCCCGCCGCCATCCGGAAAGGCGCACCGACATTTGAAGTCAGATCAACTGAAAACCGCAGAGGAGGCGAAGGACGCAGAGGAACGAATTTTCTAACGTAATATGGGAATGCCTATTTGGGATTCTTGATCTCTCTATTCCTCGGCGCCCTCTGTGGTTTTCATTGGTTTTTCGTCTGGCCGAAACGCCGGCTTTCCCTGTTGCGCTGTCCTTTGCGACAATAGATACACTCCATGATCCAGCTATCCTCGGCGGGCAAGCGCTTCGGCGGGAAAATCCTGTTTGAAGAGCTCGACTGGCTTATCACGCCGCGCGACCGCGTCGGCCTGGTCGGCGCCAACGGCACCGGCAAATCCACCCTGCTTAAGGTGCTGGCCGGGCTGGAAACACTCGATTACGGCGCCATGACGATCATGAAGGGCACCACCGCCGGCTACCTCCCGCAGGATGGGCTGAATCTCTCCGGCCGCAGCGTGTTCCAGGAGTGCATGTCGGTGTTCGACGAAGTGCGCGACATGGAACGGGAGATGGAGACGCTCACCGAGCGCATGGCCGAAGTGGACCACACCAGCGCCGAATACGAGCAGATTGCCGACCGCTACCACCACTTGCAGGGCCAGTTCGCCGCTCACGACGGCTATGCCCTGGAGGCGCAGGTGGGCACGGTGCTCACCGGCCTGGGCTTCCGCAAAGAGGACTGGAGCCGCCGCACCGAGGAGTTCAGCGGCGGCTGGCAGATGCGCGTGGCCATGGCCAAGCTGCTGCTGCAGAAGCCCAACCTGCTGCTGCTGGACGAGCCCACCAACCACCTCGACCTGGAAGCGCGCAACTGGCTGGAGGAGTACCTGGCCGAGTATCCGCACGCTTACGTGGTCATCTCCCACGACCGCTATTTTCTGGACGTAACGGTCAGCAAGACGGCCGACATCTGGAACCGGCGGGTCACCTTTTACACGGGCAACTATGAGCAGTTCCTGAAACAGAAAACCGAGCGCAAGGAACAGTTGCAGGCGGCTTACCGCAACCAGCGCGACCGTATCGAGCAGGTGGAGGCTTTCATTAGCCGCTTCCGCTACCAGGCCACCAAGGCCAAGCAGGTGCAAAGCCGGATCAAGGAACTGGAACGCATTGAGCGCATCGAGATTCCGCCCGAGGAGAAGGCTATTCACTTTTCTTTTCCCCAACCCAAAGCGAGCGGGCGCATGGTGGCGGAATTCAAGGACGTGGCCAAAAGCTACGGTGAGAACCAGGTATTCCGCGACGTCAGCTTGGTGATTGACCGCGGCGACCGGGTGGCCCTGGTGGGTGTGAACGGGGCGGGAAAATCCACCTTGATCAAGCTGCTGGCGGGAACTGAGCCGGTCACCGGGGGCGGGCTTCGCCTGGGCCACAACGTCGAGGCCGACTACTTCGCCCAGGACCAGTACAAAGAACTCGATCCTGAAGCGCGCATGCTGGACGACCTGTGGAACCTGGCACCCACGCATACCCAGACCCAGTTGCGCAGCCTGCTGGGTGCGTTCCTCTTCTCCGAGGACGACGTCTTCAAGCGCCTGGGCGTGCTGTCCGGCGGCGAGCGTAATCGCTACGCACTGGCGCGCATGCTGCTGCGGCCCTCAAACTTTCTGCTGTTGGACGAGCCCACCAACCACCTCGACATGCGTGCCAAGGACATGCTGCTGGAAGCGCTGGAACACTACACGGGCACGGTGGTATTCGTTTCCCACGACCGCTACTTCATTGACAAGCTGGCGACAAGGGTGTTTGAGATCGGCGATGGCGAAGTGCGCATCTTCCCGGGGAATTACGAAGACTACTTATGGCGCAAACAGAACCGCGCCACAACTCCTGCCGGGGAAGCGCCAACTGTGGCCGCTTCCCTTCCCGGCGGCAATGGGAGCCAGCCAGCGGCGCCCAAGCAGAAGAAGGTTAATCCCTACAAGCTGCGGGAGTTGGAACAGCGGCGCCAGCAACTGGAAGACGACATCGCCCGCACGGAAGGCGAAATTGCCGCCTGTGAACAGGCGCTGCAGGTATTCGTGAGCGCGGAGGAAAGCCAGCGCCAAAGCACGCTGCTGGAGCAACGCCGCCAGGAACTGGCCGAGATGATGGCACGGTGGGAAGAGGTTTCGCAGGCGCTGGAGGCGGGGACCTAGATACCAAGGTGTCAAAATTTCATGGCTTCAAACCCTGAACAAGCAACACATCTGTTTCGCTCAACAGAGAATCACTTGTTGGCGGCTCCCATAACTTGGGGTTGCGGAGCTGCGGCCAAATCCGTGCGCGCACTCCTAGACCACCACAGGCCAAAAGCAGCAAGACCATAAAGTGCAGCCGCCAGCACCAGTAAGGCGCGCATGCCGGTAAGCAAAGAAACGTTTTCCAGTAGTCCGCCGACCACGGCGCCCAGCATGTTGGCGCCAAGGGCGGCGCTGGGGGAGCCGGTGACGCGGAACTCGCGGGCGAAAAGCAGCCCGGCAAAAAATATGGGTACGGAAAAGACGGCGGCGGCAATCCAGCCGGCCAAAGCCGCCGAATCACCCAGTCGCTCGAAAGGAAACCAGTAAGCACCTGCCAATCCCAGCACTAAACCTGCCACGATCCAGGGGGCCGGCCAGGGCTGGCGCTGGCGTTCAATCACCGCATTGGCCAAAAGCAGCGTGGTGAGCAGCGCGGTCAGCACCACGCCATTGACCTGCCAGGTGGTGCCGAAATAGAGCGCCAAGCGGCTGATGACCTGAGTTTCCAGGAGCAGAAACCCAGCCCCCATGCTGAAGAAAAACAGCGAGGGAACACGCCGGCGCGCCTCCGGAATCTGCCAATAGAAAAGCACAGCCAGCAGGATCACCAGCGCGCCCAGCGAATAGTAGGTGCGGGGAATCCAGCGCCCTTCCTGATAGAGATACGGCCAGTCATCGGTGGTAACGACCACCTTGTCATTCTTGGGAAAACGGGGGCCCGAGCTCACAAACTGGCGAAGCTCCGGGTCCCGGGCCAGAGCCGCGCCCACCTGCCCGGAGTTGGAGATGACGAAGCAATTGGCATCTACACTGTAACTCGAGCCGGCAAAGAACATGAGAGGCGGTTTGCTAAAAGTCTGGGTCAGCATATTCTGCAGACGCTGGCCCAGCCACGGACGAATCACGTTGAATTTGATGAACAGTACGCCGTCCGGAGCCAGGTGCTGGCGAGCCTCGCGCAATGACTCCATGGTGTAGACAAAATTGTCAATGCGCATGTTGGAGTAATCGGAAAACTGGGTATGCGAATCCAGCAGCGCAAACAGGATCAGGTCGTAGTGCCGCGTGGCCCGCTTGAGGAAAGCTCGGGCATCGCCTAAATGCACCTTAACCAGCGGCGAATCGTAAGGATGTTCTGGGTGTTCGCGGCGGCCCAATTGAATGATAGCCGGATCAATGTCCACCGCGTCCACGAGACGAGCTCCATGGCGGAGGGCAGCAGCGGTGTCGTCGCCTGTACCCGCGCCTACGATCAGCACCTCTGGACGGGGCGGAGCGAAACGGAAGGGCAGATTATAGGGATTATCCTCAGGCGCCTCTTTCATAACCCCCGGGTGCCGCTGCAAGTATTGCGGAGAAAGATCAATGATGGTCTGGTATCCGACGTGGTTGACCTCGACATTGGCGCCGGCAAAATCTCCATTCGGATAGTGAAAACGGGTGAACTCAATTTGCTGATAGGGGGTCCATAAAGCAAAATGATCAGCCGTGGCCGGATCATGCAGCAACAATGCTACGGGCACGATGAGGGCGCCCATAAGCAGGCGTTCCCTGGAAGTGCGCTGCAGAAGAGCAAAGCCCAAAAGCACCGCTCCCATCCAGAAGGCGGGGGATAGCATCAGCCGGCACACGGCGAAGAAGACCAGAATGCCCGCCAAGCTGCCCGCCAGGTTCCAGGAGTAGGCGGTGAGGGCATTGGGCGCCAGATCCATCTGCCGGCTGACTTTTTGTCCAATGGGGATAAAGACGCACACCAGCAGCAACAGCAGCACTCCGGCCAGGGCCGCGGAGAGCAGAAAGCGGCTCCAGTCCCAGGCGAGCCCGCCGCCCCAGATATTGAGGTCGGCGGCGGATCCCAGGCTCTGCGACAGACCTTCCAGCGCCTTCTGTTGTGGCCAGCGCGCAAGCAGCAGCAGCCCAACGAACGCCGTAGTGGAGGTCAGCCAGCGGATGGGACTGCGGGCCAGAGCGCACCCGATGCCAAATCCCAGGAAGCAGAGCAAGAGCGCCAGATTCTTGAAGTAGGCAAATACCCGAATTTCAACCGCCAACCAGCGGATAAAGGCCAACTCGGCGAACAGCGTAAGAAAGCTCGCCAGGAGAAGATCAAACAAACTCCAGCGATCGCCGGCGGTAACCGCCAGAAACAGGCTTTGGTCCTTCCGCCTTGCCAACGAGAGAAAAATGCGAAACCCGAGCAGGAGACAAGCGGCGACAGCAAACAGTGTTAGACGCGAGGTCATGATGGTAAAGCGCTGGAGACAAGGTGATACAGTGCGGTCTGACAGTCAAGTGACTAGGCCGTCAGCGCCTTGGGAAAGGAGTGACGAAAGTCCAATGACACAAGACGGCCAGTACTACAGATGTGCTTGAATCTTACTGCACGCTAGTGCGGCTCCTGTTAGCGGCGCCGGCTTGGGAGAGGATGGTAGTGACGACCTCCGACGGCCGTTTGGTCTGGTCGTAAATTTCGCTAACCCCATTATTAATGGCAGCCTGGAAGGTTGCCACGTCCGGCTCGCCGGGCGTAAGCACGGCCACGAAGGCGCGGGGGAAAACCAGGTGCAACACCCCGGCCAGGGGCCAGCCGTCGCCGCCCTCGCCCAGGCGCGAGGCCACAATGGCCACATCGAAGTAATGCTGGGTGATGGCAAGCAGCGCGGTCGGCAGATCGCGGGCAATGATGGCGACGTACCCATTACTCGTCAGAGCGGCCTGAAAGGCAGTGAGTGCTTCCAAGTCGGAAGCTACCACCAGCGCGGTCTTGGGCGGGGTCGGGACGCGGGCGGTCATTTCCAGCTCCTCAGATCTCGCCGGCGGATGACCATGCGGTTGAGCGCAGGGACCAGTTCCTTCAGGTCCACGGGCTTGGTAACCAGGTAATCAACGCGAAGTTCCAAAGCACGGCGCGAATTGTCGGAACTGGCATAGCCGGTACAAATCACCACCACGGGCTTGGGCGAGAGGCTGCCGGCGGCGCGGGCCACATCCAATCCGATATCAGGTTGCTCCATGTTGAGATCGGTGATGATGGCGTCGTATCGGCCGCCATTGTTCAGCAGGTGAAGGGCTTCAGCGCAACTGTGCGCCGCGGCCACTGTATAGCCTTCCTGCTCAAAGACCATTTGCAGGGTGCGGGCGACGCTGACCTCGTCGTCCACGATCAGGAGTGAGGGTTTACGCGGCATGCGGCAATAGGCTGGCCGGAGTGACTCTAATTCTACACGAGTTGAAGAGAATCGAGCAGGGGGCCATTATGCCAGGGGCCGCTCGAGACTGACGGCGCGCCGAGTGACCAACCGGTGCAGCGCCGCCTTAATCTCGTCCAAGTCAACGGGTTTGAGCGCCAAGTAGTCAACATGCAGGGCCAAGGCAGCCCGCAGTTGGTCCACCGTGGGGTAGCCGGTGTAAATCACCACTGCCGGCGCCGGTTCAAGCTTCTTGGCCTGCCGCGCGAGTTGCAGACCCAACCCTTCGCGCTCCAAATTGAGATCGGTGATAACAGCATCGTAGCTGCGAGCCTGCATCCGCTGCTGTGCTTCCGCATAGTTACGCGCCGTGTCCACCATGTAGCCCTGCTGCTGCAGGATGGCGCTGAAGGTAAACAGGATGCCGGGCTCGTCTTCCGCCAGCAGGACCCAAATTCGTTTGCCTCGGTAAGGAGTCACCTGGAAGCTCCGGGACACTGATCAGGGAGATGTGCCAGGAGTCGGCAGAGGTTGCGCAAACTTGCGGGCAGAGAGCGAAGCCTGTGTGCCACCCGGGCGGCTTCCCCCTGCCATCAACGGTGACGGCCTTCGGTCATGGAAATAGGTCCTTCTTCGGGGGGCAAACCGGCCAGTTCCCGCTTGCGGTTCTGCAGTTCGCGCAACTGGCGCATAATGCCAGCTTCCTCGGCTAGGTACTCGGTTTCGCTGATTTCGCCTTCTTCCAGCTTCACCTGCAGCTCCAGCAGGCGTTCCTTCAGGGGAGCGTCGTCAGTGTACTCCTGTTCCGCCACCCGCTGCAGGGTACGCAGGATGAATTTGAACCCGGTAATCGGCGAAAGCAGAAGATCGTCGAGCAGCAGCATGCAAGAACACTCACAATCAGGGCTCAGGACGCGGTGCCGCGCTCCAGTTTGAGCCGGATATTCACGAAATTATACGGCGGCCAGGGTCCAGTGTACTTAAAGTTCAGCAGCTCGCCATAATTCTTGGCGATTTTGTTGACGGTGGCGTCAAAGTCGCGTTCCCGGTCGCGCTCCACCAGAAAAGCGGCGTTCATGATCATCTTCTCGCCGATGGGCTTGTTATCGCGCGACGCCACGCAAACCCCGCGCAGCGCTTCATAGATGTCGCGCACGAACTGGGCCGAGCGTTCCGACAGAGCCTTGTCAATCATCCGGCCCAGTTGCATGCGGGCAAAGTAAGTGGATTGCAGGTGCTTGCGCGTAATTTCCTGGTGAAAGCGGCGGATTTCCTCGTCGGCGTCTTTCAATTCTTCGATGATGCGGTCGCGATCCCAGTTCACTTTGAGCCCGAACTCCAGCTTTCCTTCCATCTGCTTGAGCACATCTTT
>JBLMXE010000440.1:0-18585 GCA_050257615.1 Chlamydiota bacterium
CACTCCTCGAGGGAGCGCGTATGCCTGCGATTGCCCTTCACGTGGGTGATTACCAGGCGGTAGTAAAAGCAATCGCTCTTTGAGACCGGCGAAATCAAGGTATAAGGACCGCTGGCCTGGCCGCTGAGCTCGATTGGCCCCAGCGCGGCGGCGCGCACCGTGGAGCGCGGCGTGTCGAGGACGAGGCGCTTGCGCTTGAGCAGGAAAAATCCCCGAAAGAACAGATAAATCCCCAGCACCGCGCCCAGCGGACCCCACACCAGGGGATCGTTCAGCAACCGCAGCAGAGGATCGCGCAGCCCCGAGGAAGGTTCGCGAACCATTCCACAGAAGCAGGCAAGGGCGGCGAGAGAAAGAGGAATGCCCGGCATTTCCGCTCGGGTTTAGCACAGTACTGCCAAAAATTAAAGCCCGATCGGAGGGGCAAGCAGGTGAAAAGAGAATGGAGCGAAATGGACCGTAGCTTTTGGCCGCCGCGGAACTGGAAGAAGGCGGGTCGGCGTGCACATTACCCACTGACATCGCAGCCAGAACAGCAACAGGAAGAAAGATGCTGGCCTGCGAATGCACCGCATTGTGGACATCTGCAGTCCGACACATGGCGGCCGCCAACCTGACCGCACCGTGGACACTGTCATCCAAAGCTGTGTCTGCCTGAGTGAAAGCCGCAGGTTGGACAGACACACCCAATGGAATGGTTCCCGCCGTACTTGTAGACCACACTTGGCATGCTCTTCCTGACGTGTCAGGTGCCACACGAGCTGTCGCTCCGCAGAATGCCGTGTCGTCGTGCATCTGCGGCCGAAGGCAGCACCCGACTTGACGAGCGTAAAGCGGTGGACTACACCGCGTCGTTGCTCTGGAGCAATATTCCGGATCAAAGTGAGGGCTGTCGAGGCCGCCTCTGTTTCCCCTTAAGAAAAGGGCAGCCTCGACGGTTGTGGGGTTAGAAAGTGGGACTGATGCTTAGCCCAACTGCTACTAAGGGCAACGGTCAGTTTGTTCAGCCTGGAGCATTGTGAAGAGGGGACACGGCGTTCCGCGTCAAGTCGGGCTGGAGAACGCGGCGGGACCGGATGTTGAGCGAGTGGCTTAACTTAAGAGGGATAAAGATGATAATGGCGCGCCCGGAGGGACTCGAACCCCCAACCTACAGCTCCGGAGGCTGGCGCTCTATCCAATTGAGCTACGGGCGCGCACCGGTAGTTACAGTGTACCAAGCGGCAACCGCGATGTCGCGGGTTGAGAGCCGGACAGCCGAGGGCGGCTGTCCCCACGGGTTCCTCGTTCATTTGGGCTCCACCTGGAACGTGCCGGCTACGCCCTCGGCGGCGGCGTTGGGGGCCACCCAAACGTCAAAAGTACCCGGCGGCACTACCCACTTCATGTCGGGATCGTAGGCGCCCAGATCGTGCGCCTTGACCGTGAACGTGACCTTCCTGCTTTCCCCGGGCTGCAGCGTCAGCCGCTGAAAACCTTTGAGTTCGCGCACGCGCGGCGAGCTCGGCGCCACGCGGTCATGAACGTAGAGTTGTGCGACTTCAGTGCCCACACTCTGCCCTGTGTTCTGCACTGTGGCCTCGACCTCCAAGGTTCCAGCGGGGGCGATTTGCGGCGAGAGGACGCGCAGGTTGCTGTAGCTGAAAGTGGTGTAGGTGAGCCCGTAGCCGAAGGGGAACAGCGGCTCCTTGCTCTCATCCAGGTAGCCGGTGTGCCAGCGATCCGGCGAAGAGGGCCGGCCGGTGTTCTTATGGTTGTAGTAAACCGGAATCTGGCCCACGCTGCGCGGCCAGCTGATAGGCAGGCGGCCGCTGGGAGCGACGTCGCCAAAAAGCACGTCGGCGATGGCATTGCCCGCCTCGGTCCCGGGATACCAGGCCTGGATGATGGCGGGCACGTGCTCCGCCGCCCAGCGAATGTCGAGCGGGCGGCCGCTTTCCAGTACCAGCACCACCGGCTTGCCGGTGGCCACCACCGCTTCCAAAAGTTGTTCCTGTTTTCCGGGAAGGTCAAGGAAGGCGCGCGAGCTGGCCTCGCCGGTCATGCCGCCGGGCTCACCCAGGAACATAACCACCACGTCGGCCTGCTGAGCCACGCGAACCGCGTCTTCAATGGTTGCCGGCCCGGTCTCCTGGCTGGTGGCGGCTGCCCCCGTGGCTCCGGTGGGAGCGGGCGCAGCTCCCATTGCCCGCGTGGCTGTGGTTTCGAGCGATCTCATGTCAATGCCGCGGGCATGCAGCACCGGCTGCTGCGGCATCTTGGACTGAATACCGTGGAGCGGCGTCACCGTGTCCGCCGCCTGGCCCCGCCCCACCCAGGAACCGAGCTGGACGGCCGGGTCGTTGGCCATGGGACCGATCACGGCGATCCTCTTCCCACTCTTCGGTAACGGCAGCAGGTTGCCTTCATTTTTCAGCAGCACCAGCGATTCTTCCGCCAGGCGCCGCGCCACCTGCCGGTTTTCTGGAGTCAGAATGTCGCGCCGCTCGCGCGCCGGGTCGGTGTAGAAAGGGTGCTCAAACAAGCCGGCGCGGAACTTGATGCGCAGCACGCGGCGCACCGCCTCGTCCAGCGTGTTCATGGGCAGCTTGCCCGACTGCGCCAGCTGGGCCAGCCACTTGTCATAAAGCCCGTCGGCCATGTCCATTTCCACACCGGCGGTGAGCGCTTCCAAGGCGGCCTGCTGGTCGTCAGCGGCGATGCCGTGGGGCACCAGTTCGTGGATGGAATCGTAGTCGCTGACCACAAAGCCGTCGAAGCGCCACTCCTGACGCAGGATTTCCGTCAGGGTGTGACGGTTGGCGGAGGCCGGAACGTCGTTCAAGTCTTCAAACGCCGACATCAGCGTGCCCACGCCGGCCTGCACGGCGGCGTGGAACGGGGGCAGGTAAATCTCGCGGAGGGTGTCCTCGGCGATTTCGGCGCTGTTGTAATCGCGTCCGCCCTCGGCCGCGCCGTAGCCGACAAAGTGCTTGGCGCAGGCCACCAGGCTTTGGGGATCAGCCATGTTTGTGCCCTGGAAGCCATGCACGCGGGCGGCGGCGATCGCCGAACCCAGATAAGGATCCTCGCCTGCGCCTTCCACCATGCGTCCCCAGCGCGGGTCGCGCGCGATGTCCACCATGGGCGCAAAGGTCCACTTGACGCCTGCGGCGGTGGCCTCCTTAGCGGCCACCCGCTCCGACTGCTCCACCAGTTGCGGATCGAAGCTGGCTGCGCCACCCAAGGGAACAGGAAAGATGGTGCGGTAGCCGTGGATGACGTCGTAGCCGAAAATCACCGGAATTTTGAGTCGCGACTGCAAGGCGGCGTGCTGCAGTTCGTTGGTTCTCTCCGCGCCGGTCACGTTCATAAGAGACCCCACGCGTCCTGCCTTGGCCTGCGCAGCGGCCTCGGGGGTGTCGCCGTTGTACTGCACCAGTTGGCCGATTTTTTCGCGCAGCGTCATCTGCCGCAGCAGCGCGTCTATGCGGCGTTCAATTTCCCGGTTGCTGAGCGGCTGAGGCGCGGCCAGGGCGGCAGCAGCGCTCAGCAACACCAGCGCCACCGCGGTCCGACGTAGAAAGGAATGGATCATTGCAGCCTCCCGGAGTGAAGTTTGTCGGGATGCGACCTTCGAGGATATCAGAAGGCCCTTGCTTCACAGGTCGCGCGCTACTTCAGCGCAGGACGTAACATCGTCAGCGCAGAGAGCGCCAAGAAAATCTTTCAACACAGAGAGCGCAGAGATAACCAGGTCCCTGAATTTTGGCTTTGCAACTCTCTCCGGCCTCCAGATGGAAGGGCTGGGTCAATTTTCTGAGGTAAGGAGAGCCGGATGAATTCTCGGCGCTCTCTGCGTTGAGGTTTGTGGTTTCCCGGCTCTAAATTTTCTGCGCGCTCTGCGTTAAGCTTGTGGGTCTTGGCGCATCTTCACCTGGCGGCGTCTTCGCTGTTATACTCAATCAGGGGCTGGAGGAGGTCTGTGCCAGCCCCTCATCCTTGTGCACTTCTAGCCGGGCGCGTAGCTCAACTGGCAGAGCAACTGACTCTTAATCAGTAGGTTGAAGGTTCGATTCCTTCCGCGCTCACCAAATTCCTCTCGGTTTACCTCGCATTGCGCTCTGTTTGCGCTCCGTTTAAGGCCGATCGCCACGTTCTGACAGTCCGCGCCAAGGCGTTAGCGGCCCTGGAAGCTACTTCTCCCTTACTGCGATTGCGGAGATCTCGATACGGGCATGATTGACCAGGCCCGCGGCTTGCACCGTGGTGCGGGTGGGCTTGGGATCGGGCAGAAAGCTCTTGTAAACCTTGTTCATCTCGGCAAACTCGTTAATATCGGCTAGATAGACGTTCACCGCCACGATGTCTTTCAACTCGAATCCAGCCTGCTTAACAATTTCCGCAATGTTCTCTAAAGTGGCCTGAGTCTCCTGGCTGATCCCGCCGGCCTTCAACTTTCCATGCTGATCGGTGCCTTGCTGCCCGGAAATGTAAAGGGTGTTGCCAACCACGATGCCGTCGCTGAAGGGAAGGCCCTCGCCACCGGCAATTACTTTCTTATGCTGAGCGTAGCCGGATTCGGCAAGAGGCAAGCACAACAGCGCTAAAACTGCCGCACAGAAAACCGCTGAGCTGAAAAATCGCGTTCTCATGATTCATTTTCTCCTTTGCGATCGGATGTGGGTTGGGGCCTGCTCTTTCCTGGACGCTCAAACGATGTTAGAGTCCGCGCACATATATACAACCTGGAGGATGCATGAACAAATTTTCTTTTAAGCCGTGGGTAAAAACGGGAAAAGTTTTCTGCCTGGGTCTGATATTTCTGATATCGGCGGCCCTGGCAACCGCCATCGTGCATGCGCAATTGCCCAAGGGCACTTCCTCCCCGGACTCCGGCGCGGCGCTGCTCGATGGATTTCGTCATGTGGAAGTTGCCTCGGTGTCGGACGCCGTGGAGAAGATCGCTGGAAAGCAGATGTACATGACCCACCGCATGCGGCCGATCTTCCCCTCCAAGTTCGCCGGTTTTGCCCTGACCGTGCTGCTGAAGAAAGACGAAGGGAACCGCGACCCCAACGCGCTGAGCGGGATGGTAACTGCCATTGACCAGGGCAAGCCCGGGTCAGTTTACGTCATGGCAGTGGAGAATGGCGCCAACATCGCCGGCATGGGCGGCCTGATGGGCACCACCATGGCAGCGCGAAATTTCTCCGGAGCTGTGATAGATGGGGGCGTGCGTGACCTGCCCCAACTTCGTAAAATCGCCTTTCCGGTGTTTGCGACCGGCGTAATTCCCTCCACCTCTGTGGGACACTACCGCTTCGCAGGCGCCAATATTCCTGTCGTGTGTGACGGCGTAAGCGTCCATCCCGGTGATATCGTAGTGGCGGATTCCGACGGCGTCGCAGTGGTGCCGCGCGCCCAGGCACAAGCGGTCCTGCAACTGGCGGAAGAGATGGATTTCAAGGAGCACTCCATGTACTCCTACATTGAGAAGTACAAGTCGCTGGGCGAGGCGATCCGGAAGTTTGGGCGCTTGTAAGCTGGGGATCGCCGGAAACGGCGGCGCTAAGCGTGCACCGCGTGGGTCATGCAGATTTCTGAAACACCATTTTAGAGGAGAGTAAAAAATGCCAGCGAAGGTCACGAGAAGAAGCTTTAGTTTGGCAATGGGCTCTATTCTTTCTGCGCTGGGGATTACGGCAGGCTTGGGACTCGCCCAAAGCGCCGAGGCGCAGGTCGCGGGCGGCGTTCAGAAGCTTGATTACGATGGCAAGCCGGCCAGCGGCAAGCAGATGATCACGTCTCTGATCGTACACAACGGGCTGATCTACATTTCCGGTCAGGGCGCCAACGATGCCGGATCCATCCAGCATAACGACATCGAGAGCCATACCGCCAAGGTCATGGACAATGTGAAGAAGCTGGTGGAAGCCGGTGGCGGCAACATGGACAGCATCCTGCAGCTTACGGTTTATCTGGCCAAGCTGGACGACTATGATGGCATGAACAAAGTGTTCAAGACTTATTTCCCGCACGGCGGACCGGCGCGCACCACCGTGGCCGTGGCCGGAGTGCCGGGCCATTCGCTGCTGGAAATCAACTGCATTGCCGCGGTAACCCGCAAGTGAACAGAGAAGGAGGATTCATGGCGCTCGGTGACAAATGGAATCGCCGCAGTTTTTTGGGTACGCTCGGAGTGGTATTGAGCTCGGCATTCAGTGGCTTCAACTTGATGGCTTCGCCAAAGCCAGGACGCGGCAGTGATGGCGCCAGGACTAGCGGCTTTGGCGGGTCCGGGAACGTCTATGACGAACTGGGCGTGACCACCGTCATTAACGGCCAGGGCACCATGACCTATCTTGGCGGGTCGCTGATTCCGCCGGAAGTGGAAGACGTCATGGCCCAGGCGGGGCGGCATTTCGTGAACATCGTCGAGCTGGAAGAAGCTGCCGGGAAGAAGATCGCACAGATGCTCAAGCTCCCGGCGGATTATTCCGCCCTGGTCACTTCCGGCGCGGCCGGTGCTATGCAGTCCGGGTTGGCCGGGATTCTGACCAGAGATGATCCCCAGCTCATTCAGCGGTTGCCCGCCCTGACCGGCATGAAGTCGGAGGTCATCATCCAGAAAACTCACCGCAATGCTTTTGATCACCAGCTGCGGGCCACGGGAATCAAGCTGATCGAGATTGAGACCCGCGAGGAGCTGGGCCGGGCGGTGAACTCCCGCACCGCCATGATGCACTTCACCAATTTTGCCAATGCGGCCGGCCAGATCAAGGTGGACGAGTGGGTGAAACTGGCCGCCGAACATAAGATTCCTACCTTCATTGACGCCGCCGCGGATACGCCACCAGTTTCGCATCTGTGGGACTACGCGAACATGGGTTACGACCTGATCGCCTTCAGCGGCGGCAAAGCGCTTCGCGGGCCGCAGTGCGCCGGCCTGCTGCTGGGGAAGAAGGACCTGGTCCATTACGCCCTGCTGAACAACAGCCCGCACGAGGATACGCTGGGCCGCGGCCAGAAGATCGGCAAGGAAGAAATTGTGGGCATGGTCAAGGCCCTGGAAATTTATCTCAACCAGGATCATGAAGCGGTCACCCGCGAATGGTGGAGCCGGCTGGATATGATTTCGCGCCAGGTTACCCGCGTGGCCGGCGTTAGCACCGCTTACTTTGTGCCTGACATTGCCAATCACGTGCCGCACATGCAGATCAACTGGGATCCGCGCAAGATTTCGCTCACCCCGGAGCAGGCGGCGACCGCGCTTAAGCAGTCCAAGCCCTGCATTATCCTCGCGACCACTGAAATTGGAATGGCCATGAACTCCTTCATGCTGCAGCCGGGCGAAGACAAGATCATCGCGGACCGGCTAGTCAGCCTGTTCCGCGCTCATTCCGCATGAATCGCGGCGCATCACAACCTATGACGAAATTCCTCACAAGCCTTGCCGCTCTAGTAATAACGGCGGCGTTGCTGGCTCCGGCCCATGCTCAACTGGGGTTGTTTTCCAAAGAGCAACGGATCGCCTTCACTCCCGACTGGCACGGTGATCGTTTTCCCGACGGGCGGCCGCGCGTGCCCGATGTAGTTTTGCAAAGACTGAAGAATGTAACTGCCGACGAAGCCTGGGACATTCTGCAAGGCGCCGGTTACCGCAACCAGTTCGAGGGCAACTGGAAGGTGATCAATCCCGGCGAGCGCCTGGTGGGGAGAGTCGTCACCGCTGTATTCATGCCGCGGCGCCCGGACGTGGATGCGGTCGTAGAGGCCAACGGAAAGAAGGAAGGCAGAATCGGGGGGCAGAACTCCTGGGTCATTGATACTCTGAAGCCGGGCGATGTTCTGGTCGTTGACCTGTTCGGGAAAATTCGTTACGGAACTTTCGCCGGCGACAATCTTTCCACATCCATCTTCTCCAAGAGCCACAATGGTCTGATTGTGAACGGCTCGGTACGCGACGTGACCGGCATCCAGCAGATTCATGGTTTCCAGGTGTTTGTGCGGGGCGTGGACCCTTCCGCGCTGGAGCAGGTCACACTCATGGGCATCAATGTTCCCATCCGTATCGGCAACGTGATGGTCATGCCCGGCGACATTGCCGTCGGCGATCCCGAGGGAATCACCTTTGTTCCCCCGCAACTCGCGGAGAAAGTAGCCGACGAGACGGAAATGGACCACATGGTGGATGAATGGGGCCACCTGATGCTGCGCGAGGGCAAGTACACTCCCGGCCAGATTGACCGCAAGTGGACGAAAACGATGATTGAGCAATTCAACCGGTGGTTGCAGCAAAAAGGGTCGAAGTTGCGCATGCCGGTGCAGTGAGCAAGAGCGCCTCCGGGCTAAAGGAGCTGACCTGCCTCTCGCGACCACAAGCCGCGTACGCTTCCTGCTGGTGTTCTGGCTTTTTATTCTGAGCTCGGTGGCGTTTCTCGACCGGGTGAATATTTCCATTGCCGGAAGCACCATTCGAGACCACTACCACTTCACCAACGTCGAACTGGGGTGGATATTCAGCTCGTTCCTGGTCGGGTATGCGCTGTTTCAAACCGTGGGCGGGCGTCTGGCCGATCGTTTAGGACCGCGGCGGGTGCTGGCTGCCGGCGTGCTCTGGTGGGGAGTGTTCACGGCTCTGACGGCAGCCGTTCCCTCCCGGGTGGGAAGCGCACTGGCCCTGTTTATTGGGATTCGTTTTCTGCTGGGTGCGGGCGAGGCCGTGATTTATCCCGCTTCCAACCAGTTCGTCGCGCGCTGGATTCCAACGCAGGAACGCGGAATCGCCAACGGCTGGATCTTTGCCGGTGTGGGCGCGGGCGCCGGTTTCACTCCTCCGCTGATTACCTATGTGATGGCCCACTACGGCTGGCGCGCCTCCTTCTGGGTTTGCGCGGCCATCGGTGTCGCTGCCGGTGCTGTCTGGTACCTTATCGCCCGTGACCGGCCAGACCAGCATCCGCGAGTATCGCAGTTCGAGTTGGAGATAATCCGCTCCGGTCTCAGCCTGCCAGGGGCCGGCGGCGAACCTGCAACGCGAGCCCTTGTGCCCTGGTCCGCGATGCTGAAGAGCAGGGAAGTTATGGCGGTGACGGTCAGCTATTTCTGCTATGGATATGTAGCTTGGATTTTCTTCAGCTGGTTTTACATTTATCTGGCCACGGTTCGGGGGCTGAATCTGAAGGCCAGCGCCTTCTATGCTATGCTGCCGTTCCTGGCCATGGCGGCCTGCTGTCCCATTGGCGGCGCGATCAGCGACCGGCTGAGTCGCCGGTATGGCCGCCGCATAGGGCGGTGCGGGGTGGCTGTGGTCTCCATCGCCATGGCGGCGGGTTTTCTCCTGTTCGGTTCGACGGTCGGCAGCGCGCGACTGGCCAGCGTGGTGCTTGCAGGAGGAGCCGGCGCCTTGTATTTGTCGCAAAGCTCGTTCTGGTCCATCACCGCCGATATTGCCGGTCCCTCTTCGGGTTCCGTTTCCGGTTTCATGAACATGGGAGCGCAACTGGGGGGAGCGCTGACCGCGACTTTGACTCCGGCAATTGCCGCCCGCTTTGGCTGGACAGCTTCCTTTGTTGTAGCTGCCGCGCTGTGCGGAGTCGGCGCCCTGGCCTGGCTATTCGTGGATCCCGCGCGCACCCTGAGTGGTCAGGTAGCACCAGGCGTGCGGCTGGTTGCGTCTCGAGATTGAATAGTGGCGGAGAAACTTTCGCATGGCAGCGCTGACCATCAAACCGAAATCAGAGTGCCACTGGGACCTCGTCAGCCTCGGCGAAGTGATGCTGCGGCTCGATCCCGGCGACCGGCGGATCAGTACGGCGCGTCATTTCCAGATCTGGGAGGGCGGCGGCGAGTATAACGTGGCGCGTGGCCTGAAGCGTTGCTTCGGGATGGATACCGCTGTAGTCACCGCGCTGGCGGATAATCCCGTGGGCCGGCTGATCGAAGACCTCATGCGCCAGGGTGGCGTCGCCCTCGAGCACGTGCGCTGGGCGCCCTTTGACGGGGTGGGCCGCACGGTGCGCAACGGGCTGAATTTCACCGAGCGCGGCTTCGGGTTGCGCGCTCCGGTCGGCTGTTCCGATCGCGGCAACACCGCCGCCTCCCAATTGCGGCCAGGGGACATTGACTGGGAACGCATCTTTGTTCAGGAAGGAGCGCGCTGGTTTCACACCGGAGGCATTTTCGCGGCGCTTTCGGAGAGCACCTCGCAGGTC
Source organism: Chlamydiota bacterium (assembly GCA_050257615.1). Classification (GTDB taxonomy): domain Bacteria; phylum Acidobacteriota; class Terriglobia; order Terriglobales; family Acidobacteriaceae; genus JAICWP01. The sequence continues at coordinate 10,197 of JBLMXE010000440.1, forward strand.
GCCCTCGAGGCCATGCAGGCGGCCAAGCGCGCGGGAACCGTGGTTTCCTACGATCTGAATTACCGCCCGTCGCTGTGGAAATCCATCGGTGGGCAGAACAAGGCGCAGGAAGTGAACCGGATGCTGGCGCCTATGGTGGACGTCATGCTGGGCAATGAGGAGGATTTCACCGCCGCCCTGGGTTTCTCCGTGGCCGGGCTCGATGAGAGCTACTCCAGGCTCGACGCCTCAAATTTCATGCGCATGATAGAGAAAGTGGTCCAGGCGTACCCCAGCCTGGCGAAGGTGGCCGCGACTTTGCGGCACGCCAAAACTTCCACGGTGAATGACTGGGGCGCGGTGTGCTACTGCGATGGACGCTTTTACCAGGCTTCGGTCAGGGAGAACCTGGAAATCTACGACCGCGTCGGTGGCGGAGATTCCTTCGCTTCCGGCTTAATTTATGGATTCCTGAGCGGACAAGGGCCGCAGTGGGCGGTAGAGTGCGGCGCGGCACACGGCGCGCTGGCCATGACCACGCCCGGCGATACCAGCATGGCGACGCTCCAGGAAGTGCTGCAGGTGATGAAGGGAGCGACGGCGCGCATCGCTCGCTGAGCGCGCTGAATGGGTTGGGCGAACATGACTATTACCGAAGTTGTTCAGCGAATCGGCGAAATCGGCATTGTGCCGGTGGTGCGTGCCGCCAACCCTGAGGAGGCGGGCGGCGCGGTGGAAGCCATTCTGGCGGGCGGCATTCCGATCGTGGAAATTACCATGACCGTTCCCAGTGCGGATGCGGTCATACGAGACGTCAGGCAACGCTACGGAAGCAAAGTCCTGACCGGGGCGGGAACCGTTCTGAGCGCCGAGCAGGCGAACCTTTGCCTGGATGCGGGCGCGCAATTCCTGGTGAGCCCGGGGCTGGTCCCGCCAGTCCTGGAGGCCGCGCAGGCCCGCGGCGTACTTGCCATTCCTGGCGCGCTCACCCCTACCGAACTCGCCATTGCCACGCAACTCGGCGCCACTCTGGTAAAGATCTTTCCTTGCGGCAACGTTGGCGGGCCCAAGTACCTGAAGGCACTGCGCGGGCCTTTCCCGAATGCGCGCCTGATTCCCACTGGCGGCGTGAACGTATCCAATGCCGCCGACTACATCGCCGCGGGCGCCTTCGCACTTGGGGTGGGCAGCGACCTGGTGGATCAGGCCGCGATCCGCGCAGGAAATTCACAGAAGGTGGTGGAGACCGCTATGGCCCTGGTTCAGGCGGTTCAGAGCGCCCGGCAGTTCGCGCGTAAGACCGCTGTGTCATAGCTCAAACCGCCCCCGTCATTCGGCGGCCACGAACTTCACGCATACCGGCGAAGTCACCGCCAACGACTGTCCAGTCGGGGTCAGTCGCCCTGTGTTCCGGTCAATGCGGAAGATCACCACGTTGTCTGATTTTTGGTTGGCCGCCATCAAGTAGGAGCCGTCCGGGGTGATGCCAAAACTGCGGGGAAACTTTCCCTGCGTGGAAATGTACTGGACCGGCTTGAGCGTGTGTTTGGCAGGATCAATGGCGAAAACCGCCATGCTGTCATCGCCGCGATTGGAAACGTAGAGGAATTTGCCGGAAGGATGTACCGCGATTTCCGCCGCGTAGCTCACCCCGTGAAACGATTGCGGCAAGCTTGAAATAGTCTGCAGTGGCCGCAGCACACCCTTTCGGGGATCGTAGGAAAAGGCATAAACCGTGGAGCCCATTTCATCAACCAGGTAAAGAAATCTGCCGCTAGGATCGAAAACGATGTGCCGTGGCCCCGACCCGGGCTTCACTTCAGCAAACGGGGGGCGGTTCGGCGTCAGCGTGCCCGTCTTAGAATCAAAACGATAGACCAGCAAGCGGTCGAGGCCCAGGTCGGCGACAACGGCGAAGCGCTCGTTCCTGTCAACTTCGATGCAGTGCGCGTGCGGGCCCTCCTGGCGCTCGGGATTCACGCTATGCCCGGCATGCTGAACAAAGGCCGACGCCCGCCCCAGTCGTCCATCTGCCAGCACAGGAAAAGTAGCCACACTGCCGCCATCGTAATTGGCGACCAGAACGAAATGGCCGGCCTTGTCCAGCGATGCATAACAGGGGCCGGGGCCGCCGGACGGTACCTGGTTGAGAAACGTGAGCTTGCCGTTCTTGCGCTCAATGGCAAACGAGCTCACGGCTCCGCTCCTGGCGCCGCGATACTCCGCCAGTTCATTGACGGCGAACAGAAATTTCTGGCCGGGAGAGATCGCCAGGAATGATGGATTCGTCGTTTGCGCTGCCAAGCCGAGCGGCTCAGCTTGCCCCGTAGCGATATCGAAACGATAGCTGTAGATGCCCTTGCTCTTAGGTCCGGTATAGGTGCCGACATAAACCAGATATGATTTTGTGGCCGCGTTGCGAGCGCGGTTCCCGCCTGCGGCCATTGCCGACAGACAAAACAGAAGCAAGAGCAACAACGCGAATAGCCGTTTCATGAATTCATCTTTCTTAGCGGGCGTTCAGATAAACGCGGCCGGCCGTTGCCAGTTTGGGCACAACGAACTGGGTGAACCCGTTTTCCTGGACGGGCTTCAGATCGCGACAGCAGCCATCACCGCGAGTCTCGTAGCGGACGGAATGGAAGCTGCCCTTAACCTTCACCTGCACGGGTAATGAATCCTGGGCATAGTTGACCAGTTCGATCACCATCCCGTCAGCAGCCGGTTTACGGTATGGGACCGCAATCGTCGTCAATGCGTTCCATAAACTGATCAACGCCGCGCGCTTGTCCATCAAGCGGCGAATGTCCCTGGCGAAACTATCCGGATCATCCACCGGTTTTAACAGTTCGATGATGCTTCCCTGGCCGACAGTGTAGGCGGCCATGGCGTCGCTGGTTCGAACAGGCTTTGCCGAATGCCAGGGATACCCGCCCTTCGCATCCACCAGAACGACAACGCCGCCATGGGAGGCGAACTCCCGCAGAACGGCCGCCGCGGGCTTGTCGGGGACCGCAAACATAACGACAAGACCGAAGTCGTGCAGCGCGGGGCCGGTCAGCTGGGCGGGCGTCAGAATCCGGAAGGGAATATTGCGGCGGGCCATCAGGTTCGCCGGCTCGAACCAGTTGTAATCGCTATCTGCCACCACCGCGATGTCAGCCTGCGCTTGTAACTGCCCCCGGCTGTCGCTGGCGAAGCGCAAGTACGGTTTAACCTGGTTCCAAAATGCCAAAGCCTGAGGTGCATGATGGGCGAGTCCGGTCTGCAAGCCGGCGCGCATGCTCAGGATGACGCCGGCGTGAAACGCTCCCGCTTCTGCGGCGGCAAGTGCGTAATCCGCCGCCCTCGGGCCCTCTCTCTGCTGCAGCGGCTCGGGCAATTCCCAGTCGAACTGGTAAAGCGGGATCTGGCCAGGATGAACGGTTCGGTTATAGCGGACGAGGGCCAGGTTGCAGTCGAGCCAAGGCTGCTCGGTAGGGCTGGACGTTTCCAGCACGCCGTGACGGCTTACGATCGAGTTTCCGCGCATCTGCGGCTGCTTGGCCGTGCGGTCAACCACAAGAATCGCAAGCTCCGGATGTTTGGGGCGCAGCTTTGCCGCGGCTTTTTCCGCCTCCACCTGGGTTGCGCCGCCAGGATCGAGCATGATGCCCGTCAATCCCTGATCTGCCGACATTTCGGCTGCAGCAGAGGCCTGCTGCAAACCAACCTCGATGTAAGTGCGATAGCCCAGCCGGCGAGCTCTCGTAGCCACGTCCGCCGTGCTACTTCCCCAAGGAATCACCAGGCCATCTACGCCCAGGATTTCCATTGTGGGAAAATCTGGCTGTGTCCAAAGGAGGAACACACTGGCCCACGACGGCGAGGCCAGCAGCCCACACACGATAAACAAAGCTATTGCGGTGCGAGGGATCTTCACCGGGAACCGCCAGCACGGATGGCGTTCGTATTTCGCAAGTAGATGTGCGGCCCGCTCGATGCGGTAATGGTCTGGCCTTGCGGCGAAATCCAAATGGCGGCTGTGCCGCTGGTTTTGGACACCAGGCGCTTGCCTTTTTCCGGACCGTCCAGCAGGAGCGTGGTCGAAAGCGCATCGGCAGCAGTGGCGTTCGGCGCCAGCACGCTTACGGCAAACCTTGCCATCACCGGCTGGCCGGTTGCCGGATCAATGATGTGCCCCACCGGCTTGGCTCCCAGCAGGCTGGGGGCGCTTTGCTCCGAGGTGGAAACCGCCGTGTTGTGCAGCCTGACCTCGGCGCTGGCTCGGCGGGAAGGATCTCTCAACGCGACCGTCCAGCCAACCTCCCTTGGAGGCGTTCCCATTCCGTAAATTGTGCTTCCTCCGGCGTCCACCAGTGCGTTAAGGATGCCCTGGCTGCGCAGAACCCAGACGGCGCGGTCCACGGCATAACCCTTGCCGATGGCTCCCAAGTCAATCTGCAGACAGGGCGAAAGAAACTCAATGCTTTGTGGCGGAACCAGGCGAATTTTTCCGTAACCAATACAGGGCCGCACTTTCTCAATCTGTTCCGGCGACGGTACAGGTCCTCCTCGCAGCGCTGCTTTCCACAGATTGGTCAGAGGCCCAACCGTAATGTCAAACTTTCCCTCGGAGACGCGGGAATAGCGCAGCGATTCCGCGACCACCCGATAGAGGTCGGGCGCAACATTCTGCACCTGGGAATGCGCAGTACGGTTGAGCCGGCTGAGGTCGCTGTCGGGTTTGAAATTGCTCATCACCTGATCAAGTCGGACAATTTCCTGGAATGCTTTATCAATGGCGGCAGAGGCGTGCTGCTGCGAATCCGCATAAGCCACAATGTCGAATACCGTGCCCATGGCGTATTTGCGCTGGTGGACGGGAAACGGGACCTCGGGCCGGGTGGCCGCCGGCGCGGGCTGCAGCCATGTCACCGCCAGTGTCGCAGCTGCCAGCCTACTCCAGCGCATAAACCTCGCCATTCATGCTGGCCAGATAAACCGCGCTCTCGGTAAGCACCGGGGCCGATTGCACGGCTCCGCCCAGCCCCGCTGTCCACAGTACCTTGCCGGTAGCGCTGTCGAGGGCCATGGTGCCTCCTGCCTGAATCCAGACTGTGCCCGCGGCAAACACCGGGGGAGCGGTAACGGCCTCGCCGGCTCGGCGCTTCCAGCGCAAGCGCCCGTCCTGGAGTTCGACGGCGTAAAGATAGCCGTCCTTTCCGCCGAAAAACGCGGCGCCATCGCCCACCGCAGGAGAAGATACAATTCCCAGGCCGGCGCCATACTTCCAACGCATTGCGCCCCCCGCCGCATTGAGCGCATAAAAATAAAAGTCTTCCGAGCCGATCAGCACCATGTCGGAAGCCACGGCGGGCGAGCAGTCAATTCCGTTTCCCGTCGGCGTACTCCACACGATTGCGCCGGAACTGGCTTCAATGCAATAAACCTTGCCTGCGCCGCAACCCAGGTAAATACGTTCTCTGTCGCAAAATGGCGTGGAATAAATCCTGCCCTCCAGTTGCCTGCGCCATCGCGGTTGGCCTGTGCTGGCATCTACCGCATACAAGCAGGCATCCGCGCTGCCGAAAAATGCAATTCCGCTTCGAATTACGGGAGAGGTCCATACCTCGCCGGCCGACGCGGCCTCCCACTGCTTGGTTCCAGATTTCGAATCTAGCGCATAGACCTTGCCGTCATCGCATCCGAACAGAAGTCGGCCTCCAGCGAAAGAGGGAGTAGAGTGAATCCGGTCCGGCGCCTGGAACTTCCACTTTGTTGTTCCTCCGGCGGCATCAATCGCGTGCACACTGCCGTCCACTGCTGCCACGTATAGCACGCCCTGCTGCAGGATCGGAGCGGACCGGATCGCTTTTGCCACGCGCGCCTGCCAGCGCACCCGTGCAGGGAAGCGCGCGGGCCGCTTGCCCTGTCCTCCTGTGCGCGCACTGTCGGAAAGCAGGGTCACCCAATCCCCAGACTGCGCGGCATTCTGCTTGGGATCCACCGTCATTCGCTCATCCCAGCCGGAGGCGGCGATGGTCTATGCGTTGGAGGTCCGCAACTCCGAGGCCCAGCTTGCCCGCCGCTGCAATATGTCCTGGCCGCCGATAGAACAAATTCTTCTTAGGATCGTGGAAGAATTCCTCATTGTTGCCGGTGATGCTGGCGGGATCATGCTCCCACAACGAAGGCGCCCCTTTTTCCCGCCGCTTGTTTTCGATGGCCTGCAGTTCCACCGTGTCGAGCGCCACCGGGTCGGTGCCGATATAAAGTGTGCCGGTCTGGTCAATGAAATCCTGCACCTGCGTGAGCGGGCCTCCGTGCCATACCTGGCGCATGCCGTCCATGATGTGCAACACGGCTTTCGTGCGCAGCGGTTCCACCGAGCACATGACCCCGATCAGAGGGTCGGTAAAGGAATAAGGCGGGCGATGCGAACGCGCCACATTGTTGAAGCTCCCGTAGCCCAGGTTCTTCAAGCAGCCGGTAACGCCTGCCGCCGAGTGGTCCTTGGTGGTGGGAACATTGATGATCTTGTCCACGCCGCGGGCGACAACGCTAGCCATGTAGGACCGCGTTTCCCACTCGCCAAAGAAATTTGCGTCGCAATAGACGTCCATGTCGTAGCCGGAGACGTCGCGAACCCCGTTCTCGATCCCCAGCACGCGCACTCCGGGAGGAAGCGTGGTGTGACAACTGGCAATGTCCATTTCGTAGGAGTAGCGGTCCCACACCACGATGTTGTGCAGGGGCACGCCCGCCATCTGCAACCCCATGACGATCTCGCGCACAAGTTCGGGAGAGGAAGAGCAGGCGGGCGCGCCCGAGGGATTGATCTTGATGCCCACTACGTCAGTCGGCGCGATGAATCTCGCCCACGCATTGCGCGCCGATCGTTCCCCGGTCAACTCCTTCATGCCCTGCTGCAGCATGCGGTGCACGATGTCCTGGGAAACATGATTGCTCACGATGGCCTTGGGGTCGTGAATCTCCACCACTCGACCGGGGAACAGCCCCGGCATGGCAAGCGGCGAATGTTTTTCCTGCTTCAGCCCATGCACCAGGATGGGCGGTGGCTGGGGCATGGGAAGGTCGCGCTGCGTGCTCGCATCCAGGCCGCCGACCAGCAAACCGGCCGTCCCCAGGCAACTTCCTTTGATGAACGTGCGCCGATCCATAAGCTCCCAAATTCAGTTGTGACGGACAGGTGCACAGGCTACGACATCGTTCGCAGCCTTTCAAGAGCGCAATGACTGGAAGGGGCGCTGGTAATCCATGTCAGCTCTGATTACACTTTCGCAACGCCGTCTGAACGAGCGACGAGTCAACTTCTGGAAAGGGGTGTGGGCATGTGGCAGAGCGCGAAGCATGCAATGACAGGTCTGGCGATGATGATGGTGCTTAGCGGAGGTCTGTGGGGACAGGCGAATAACTACGACTTGCTGCTGAAGGGTGGCCACGTCATTGATCCTGCCAACCACCTCGACGGCATCATGGATGTGGCGGTGTCGGGAAACAAGATCGCGGCCGTCCAGAAGAACATTCCTGTCAGCCAGGCTAGGAAGGTGGTGGATGTTTCCGGCCTCTACGTCACCCCCGGCCTGATTGATATTCATTACCACATTGGCCATGGAGGCGCGCCGCTCAATTGGTTTGCCGCCGAGGGGCGCTCCCACGATGAGCCTCTCGGCATCTTGCCAGATTTGGCGTTGCAATCGGGAGTCACCACTATCGTTGATGCCGGCAGTTCCGGGGCGGAGACGTTTGAGCAGGAGAAACAGGAGGTCATTGATCATGCCAAAGTGCGCGTCCTGGCATTTCTGAACATTGTCGGCAACGGCATGCAGGGCGGACTCGAGCAGACCGTGGATGAGATGGATCCCAAGCGCTGTGAGGCCATGATTCGGAAATATCCGGATATCATCGTCGGCGTGAAGACCGCCCACTACTGGACGGAAAAGCCGTGGGACGCGGAACACACGCCCTGGGCCGCGGTGGATCGCGCCGAGGAATGTGCCAAAGCGGCCAATGTGCCGGTCATGGTTGATTTCTGGCCGCGCCCGCAACGCTCCTACGCCGACCTGATCCTGAAGAAAATGCGGCCTGGAGACATCCACACCCATGTCTTCGCCCAGCAGTTTCCTATCCTGCTTCCCGACGGCAAGGTGAATCCCATCCTGGAAGAAGCGCGCAAACGCGGTGTCATTTTTGACGTTGGCCATGGCGCTGGCAGTTTTTGGTTTCGTAATGCTGTTCCCGCCGTCAAACAGGGCTTCATCCCCGATTCCTTCTCCACCGACCTCCACATTGAGAACTTTACTATCCTGAGCATGACGAACGTGATGTCAAAGTTTCTCTCCATGGGAGTGCCGCTGGAAGACGTGATCCGGCGCACCACCGTGAATCCGGCGCGGGAGATTCATCG
>JBLMXE010000441.1:0-14824 GCA_050257615.1 Chlamydiota bacterium
CTGCGCTTCCAGGGCGGCAAGAAGCTGCCGCTGCAGATTCAGCGCATGCGCTCTGACGACTTGTTGGCCTCGGTATTCCCCGACGTGGCCGCCTGCCAGGAAAACATCGTCGGTGACATCCAGATTCCGGATCACCCGCTGGTGCGCGAGGTGATGAAGGACGTCCTCACCGAGGCCATGGATATTGACGGCCTGCGCGCCGTGCTGCGCGGCATCGAAGACGGCAGCATCCGCTGCCTGGCGGTGGATACGCCCGTGCCCTCGCAGTTCTCGCATGAAATTCTGAACGCCAATCCCTATGCCTTCCTCGATGACGCGCCGCTGGAGGAACGCCGGGCGCGCGCCGTACAGATGCGGCGCTTGCTGCCGGAATCGGTGCTGGAGGAAGTCGGCAAACTCGATCCCGCGGCTATCGCCCAGGTGCGCGCGGAAGCCTGGCCGGATGTGCGGGATGCCGACGAGCTGCACGATGTGCTGCAAACGCTGATTGCCCTGCCCGAGGATCTTGTCCGCACAGGCGGCGTTGAAAGTGCCGATAACCGTGGGGGCGCAGGCGCGCCGGAGGCGCGTCTCGACTGGCAGCACTATTTTGAACATCTTGCATCGAACGGCCGCGCCGGACGCGCCATTCAGGATGGGAAGTATTTCTGGGTCTCCGCGGAACGCGCTCAGAGTTTTAAGCAGATTTACCCCACCGCTGAATTTGAGATCGCGCTGCCCAAGCTGGACGGCCCAATTCCTTCGCCCGATGATGCTTTGCTGCAGATGATCACAGGATGGATGGGCCACATGGGTCCGACCAGCGCCAGCGAACTGGGACAGATTCTCGGCCTGCCTGCTTCCGAAGTTGACAAGGCGCTGCTGCGGTTGGAGGCTACAGGTGCCATCCTGCGGGGAAAGTTCACGGACGGTTCGCGGGCGAGAGCCTGGCCTGAGCCTGCCGAAGGGGCGCCCGCGCCACAAGGTTCGGAGCAGCCACAAACCGAGTGGTGCGAACGCCGCCTGCTCGCCCGCATTCATCGCCTCACGCTAGGCACGCTGCGCAAGCAGGTGGAACCGGTCATGGCGGCGCAGTTCATGCGCTGGCTCTTGCGCTGGCAGCATATGGCACCGGGCACGCAGATCACCGGCGAGCGCGGCACGCTGGAGGTCCTGCAGCAGCTGCAAGGCTTCGAAATTCCCGCCAGCGCCTGGGAACGCCAGGTGCTGGCCCGCCGCATCGCCGACTATGATCCCAAAGTGCTTGACCAGCTCTGTCTCACCGGCGCCGTGGGCTGGGGACGGCTTTCGCCGCATCCCGCCACCCTGGAGGATTCCGCCGAAGGCAAGCGGCGGGTGATTCCCACCAGCGTCGCCCCGATCACGTTCTACATTCGCGAAGAAGCCGACTGGCTGCCTCCCCACACCGACCACCAGGACGGCCGCGGCCTGAGCCATGGCGCGCGCCAGGTACTGGAGTTCCTGCGCCAGCGCGGCGCCTCCTTCTTCGCCGATATCGTGCGCGGCACCGGCAAGCTGAAGGCGGAAATTGAAACCGCACTATGGGAACTGGTGGCTGCCGGTCTGGTCACCGCTGATGGCTTCGACAACCTGCGCTCCTTGATTGATCCCAAGCGCCGCGCCGGCCAGGGCAGCGGACGAACGGCCCGTCCACGCCATAGCGCCGGCCGCTGGGCCTTGCTCTATGCCGGCGAAGCCGCGGAGCGCACGCGCCAGGTGGAAGCCGCCTGCTGGATGCTGCTGCGCCGCTATGGTGTGGTCTTTCGCGACCTGCTGGCGCGCGAAGCGATTGTGCCCAAGTGGCGCGAGCTGGCGATGGCCTTCCACCGCTTGGAGGACAGGGGCGAAGTGCGCGGCGGGCGCTTCATCAGTGGTTTCCTGGGCGAGCAGTTTGCTTTGCCGGTAGCAGTGGAATCACTGCGCGCCATGCGCAAAAGCGAACTGACGGGCGAAACCATCACCATCTCTGCCGCCGATCCTCTCAACCTGGTCGGAATTATCGTGCCCGGCGAGCGCGTGCCTGCCATCTCCGGCAAGACGGTCACCTTCCGCGATGGAGTCGCGGTCTTGTCCCAGGAAACCTCCGCCCATGCCGCCGCCGGCGATTAACCGCCCCTCGCACCCTCTGGTGACCATTTCCTGTTAGTAATAAGCTTTCTCCCTGCTATCCCGGCAAGATAGGAGCGCTATGACTGAGGCAGAGAAACAGGCTTTCGCCCTCTACGAAGACATCTGCGCCTCCGGCAAGGAGCGGCCATATTCGGCGAACTCGCTGGCAGAGATGATGCGCAAACTGGCGGAATGGCGGGCGAACAACTCAGCGCTTACCAACTTAAGCCGCGCCAGCGTGGAAGTTCAATTGGTTTTTCTAAGCCACTGTTTTGAGTGGCTGCGGGCTGAGGCCAAAGACCACAGCCGGTTTCGGATTTGCCAGGCCGTCACTGATGCGGTTCAGCTCGTCTTGACCACCGTGCCCAAGCCATTGCCCGGGGAACTGGTGCAGGGGCTGCTGAGCGAATACCGCCAGGATGTTTCCATGACACGGCTGTATTTTCCCTTCGTACAATTTCTCTCCGTGCTGACGCGCAACCAGATCACGGAGGAGATGCGCGCTGAGCTGCGCCGAATCCACCTGCAGTTTGCCCCCAGCCCGACGGGCAAGGTAGAGGAGCACACCAAGGAAATCAGGGAACTGCTGGCCGGGTTGATGTGGGCAGAGGGGGAGAGGCAGCTCGATCCCGGGCGCGGCCCCTGGTCACAAATTGTTTTCGACGAGGTCGCCGGCAAGGAAGCTATCACCAGAGCCGGATGGGAGGGCCTGCTCGAGCACTGCCGCGCCCTGGAACAAACGGTCCCCGGCGCCAAGTGGAAGGCGAGAGCGCAGGAACTGATGGCCGCGCTGGGCGAAGCCGAAGTCATAGCCGCCATACTGCGCTGGCTGGCGCTTGGGCCCACTCCCGGTCAGCCTCGGGAAGCGCGTTCTCCCATAGAAGATTCGGCTTATCAGAAAGGCGTGGTGTGGTGCGTGGCGATGAAGGCTGAGCCGGAGACCGCCATATCCATCGGCGATTTCGGCATCGCCTGCCTGCGGAAGGTTCCAAATCTGGGAGCAGTTTCCCAGAAAGTTGGCTTTGCCTGCGTGCAGGCTCTGGGCGTCATGGATTGCGCGGAGGCGGTTTCGCAGCTCACACGCTTGCGGGCCCGCGTCAAGTATTCCGTCGCCAGGCGGCTGATCGAAAAATCGCTGCAGCAGGCGGCTGAGCGCAGCGGCTTGAGCGTGGAGGAAATTGAAGACATCTGTGTCGCCCGCCACGGCCTGGATAAACGTGGCAACCGGGAAATTATGCTGGCAGACACGAAGGCCACTATCAGTCTGCGCGAAGACGGCGGCGTCGCCATAGCCTGGCACAATGCCGACGGGAAGCTAGTTAAGGCGGCACCGGCGCATATCAAGAAAGCCTTTGCCAAGGAAGTTAAAGAGGTGGCGAAGCTGGCCAAGGAGCTGGAGGAAGCCTATACCGCCCAGCGGGTACGCCTGGAGTCTTCCCTGATGGGCGCGCGCGTTCTTCCCATCGGGCATTGGCACCAGCACTTTATCGAACATCCACTGCTTGGCTTTCTGGGACGCCGCCTTATTTGGGTTTTCAGCAACAGCCAGGGATGGGAGTGCTCCGGCCTGTGGTCGGGCAAGGAGATGTGCGACTGCGAAGGCAAACCGCTCGACCTGGCTAAAGCGGATAAGGTCCGGCTGTGGCATCCGCTGTCGTCGGATGCGAATGAAGTACAGCAATGGCGCGAACAAGTCTTCGCAGCGGGCGCCCGTCAGCCCTTCCGCCAGGCCTTTCGCGAGTTCTACCAGATTACCGACGACGAACGCGAGCTGCGAGCGTACTCCAACCGCTTTGCCGGCGTGCTGATGCGGCAGCACCAGTTCGCCAGCCTCTGCCGGGAACGCGGCTGGAACTACCGCCTGATGGGCAGCGGGTTTGATGGAAGCAACGTACCCAACCGGAAAATTGACCCCTGGAAGATGCACGTGGAGTTCTACGTGGATCTGCCGGTGGATCGCCACCCCGCGCTTCGCGAGTCAGGGATGGGGGAGCAGTCGGGATCGGGCATCAACCTGTTCGTCACCTCCGACCAGGTGCGCTTTTACCGGGAGGGCAAAGAAATCGCGCTGGACGACGTTCCAGCCATCGTCTATTCGGAAGTGATGCGCGACGTGGACCTGTTCACCAGCGTGTGCGCCATTGGCGACGACGAGGGCTGGTCCGATCAGGGCGAACGCGGAATTGGCCTCTTCACCGAGAAACACGATCCCAGCCAGGAATCGGCGCTGACCGCGCTTCGCGCCGACCTGCTCGGCCGCGTGCTGCCCCGCACCCCGATTGCCGACCGCTGCAAAATTGTGAAAGGAGTGCTTGAGGTTCGCGGCCAGCTGGGCACTTATCGCATTTTCTTGAATTGGGGAATGGCCATGCTGATGGCCGAATCTAAGCCGCGCTGGCTGCGCATCCCGCAGAAGGTTCTGAACGCCGTGGAACTCGGGATGCCGGGCCTTCCCCTGGACCTGGATCACCGGACGGAAATGATTCTGCGCAAAGCCTATGTTCTGGCCAATGACTGGAATATTGATAATTCCGACCTGGTGAAGCAACTCGCACCCAAGTAGTGGGAGCCCCCGCGCTATTCCGTGCGCGAGTAGACCTTCGTAATTTGAGCTTCCCGACCCCGCCCTATACCATGGCCGCGAGGCAGTGTGATGTCGAGTGCAGTGGTAGGAGAGAAGGTAATCTACCCTGTGGCGCGGCGCTGGACCCGTCACAAACTGGATGTTCCCATCCGGGTGATCGTTCACCTCGAAGACAAGAGCCGGGTCATCAGCGGCCGGGGCAAGGAAATCAGTGAAGGCGGCATGGCGGTTTTTGCGGGCGTGGAATTGCGTTTAGGCGACAAAATCGAGGTGGAATTCACGCCCCCTTACGGCGGGCCCATCCGGGTGCAGGGGATCGTCAGGAACCGCCATGGCTACAGCTATGGCGTGGAATTCTTTGCCCTGAACGAAGCGCAAACCGCCGAGCAGGAACGGCTGCGCGCCGCCCTCAACAGCGCCACCCTGGGCGGCTGACCGGCGCGCTGACTCCTCCTGTCCCACTCAGGAAACCAAGTCGGCTTTCAGTTGCTGGGCCAGTTCTTCGTCGTTATTGCCCAGCGTAATGCGCGTGGCCCGTCGCATCTCGCGGGTCATGCCGTCGGCCAGCCGGTCGCCGGCCATAACCGAACCTGCGGCCAGGGTAAACCGCAGCGCATCATTCGGGTCCTCGAAATAAAGAATTACTTCCTTCGCCGCCATACTCAATTGTGACCTCCCCATGGACGCGGATAGCCTTACCGTCAGTCAGCTGTGTCTTCGATTTTCCTGAAGTTGCGTTCTGGGGGGAAGTAATCCCCTTGGTACATGATGGAACGTCCTGTGGGAATCATTGCCCTGGCTTCAGTCCAGGGATTTTCGGAACCGCAGGACACTGGCCGTAAGAACCACGGCGGCGGTCAGCAGCAGTACTAGCATCTGCGGCCAGAGCACTTCCAGACTTACGCCCTTCAGGTACACGCTGCGCAGGATCACCAGAAAATGGCGCAGCGGGTTCAGGTAGGTAAGGGACTGCATGACCGGCGGCATGCTGCTGACGGGGAATCCAAAACCGGAGAAGGTAACCGCCGGCATGCTGAAGAAGAAGGAAGTCACCATGGCCTGTTGTTGGGTGGTGCAGACGGTGGAAATCAGCAAGCCAATGCCCAGCAGACACAGCAGGAACAGCACCGACCCCAAAGCCAGCACAGCGACGCTGCCGCGAAAAGGAACGGCAAACCACAGCGTACCCACAAGCGCAATGAAGACAATATCGAGCAGCCCGATCAGGAAAAAGGGAATGGTCTTGCCCAAAATGAATTCCGAGGCGCGGATGGGCGTGACCATGATCTGTTCCAGGGTGCCGATCTCGCGCTCGCGCACCACGGCAAAAGCGGTCAGCAGAGTGATCATGACCAGGGTCAGACTGCCGATAATGCCGGGCACAAAGAACCAGTGGCTGTTGAGGTCGGGGTTGTACCAGGGGCGGGGTTCCAGTTCCACGTTGGGATAAACCGCCGCCAGTTGCGGGACGAGGCGCCACATGCGGTCGCGCTGGTAATCCTCCGCGAACTGGGCGCCGATCTGATTGAGGTAACTCAGCGCCACCATGGCGGTATTGGAATTGGTGGCGTCCACCACCACCTGCACTGGAGCGCCAGCCCCTTTGCGCAGAAGGCGGGCAAAGCCGGGATGAATCTGCACCGCTACGACCGCCTGCTTGCGGTCAATGGCTTCGCGGATTTCCGCCTCGTGCGTCAGTTGCCGCCGCAGATCGAAATATCGGTTGGAAGCCAGCCGGGAAACGAAGTCGCGGCTTTCCTGGCTTTGATCGCGGTCCAGCACCACGGTGGCCACGTGGCGCACCTGAAAGGTCGCGGCATAGCCGAACACCAGCATCTGTACCACAGGTGGGACAAACAAAACCGCGCGCGCCCGCTTGTCGCGCAGCACGTGGATGAACTCCTTGACGATCAACTGCTTCAGCCGCGACCACATAATCTCGACCTCAAGCCAGCTTCTTGCGGAAGGCGCGCGTTGCCGCCACGCTCAGGAACAAGGCGAAACCGCACAATGGCAGCCAGTCTCCCAGCAGCAGGCGCAGCGGCAGTCCCTTCAGAAACAGCCCCTTCAACATGGCGACGTAGTAGCGGGCGGGGATTACATGGGTGATGACCTGCAGCGCCGCCGGCATCTGGTCAATGGTGAACAAGAAGCCGGAGAGCAAAAACGCCGGCAAAAAGGTGGTCACCAGAGCCAACTGGCTGGCGGTAAGCTGATTCTTGGCGATCACCGAAATCAGATAGCCCATGGCTAGCACCACCGTCATGAACAGCGCCGAGACCGCAAACAGCGCCGCCCAGCTTCCGCGAAACGGCACCTGGAAAAGCCAGATCGCCATCGCCGTGCAAATGGCGGTGTCCAGCAGGCCGACCAGGAAATAAGGAATCAGTTTGCCCAGCATCAGCTCCAGCGGAGTCACGGGGGTGGAAATGAGCTGCTCCATGGTGCCGCGTTCCCACTCGCGGGCGATGGTGAGCGAGGTCAGAAAGGTGCCAATCACCGCCATCACCAGCGCCACCACGCCGGGGATGATGAAGGCCCGGCTTTCCAGATTTTCGTTGAACCAGGTGCGGCCCTGAATCTGCAGCGTGGCCGGGGGCGCAGGCTGGCCGCGCTGGTTCAGCCAGTCCATCTGGATTTGCCGGGAGAAGCCGCGCACCACGGCCTGGGCATAGCCGATGACCACATTGGCGGTGTTGTCGTCGGTGGCATCCACCAGAAGTTGAACGTCAACTGGCGTTCCGCTTCGCAAACGCTGGGAGAAGTCGTAGGGAATCACCAGCCCGAACTGGGCCCGCCCCCTGTCCAGCGCCTGCACCAGGGCGGGATAGTTATCCACCACCCCGGCAATGGTGAAGTATTCCGAGGCGGCAAAACGCCGGGCCAGATCCTGGCTTTGCTGGCTGCCTTCGCGGTCGAGGACGCAAACCTGAACAGGCTTGATATCCAAACTCACGCCGTAGCCGAAGAGCAGCATCAGCACCACAGGCATGGCCACCACGATGGCCAGGCTGCGCGAATCGCGCCTAATCTGGATCACCTCCTTGCGCAGGATGGCCCGCAAGCGTGTCCAGTTCATAAGGCGGCTTTTGAACTCCGATCCGGCTGGGGCAGGCGCTTCCCTGCTCTGCTTCCGTACCACGGGTTGGGCCACGGCTGTGCTCATGCCTGGCGCTCCTTCGCCGCCGTGAGGGAGACAAACACATCCTCCAGTGTGGGGGAGATCGGCCGCACTTCTCCCACCCTCACCCCGGCCCTCTGCAGGTAGCGCGGCAGGTGTCGCATGGCGGCTGAGGCATCGGCTACTACGGCGTGCAGCGCGCCGCCAAACACCGCCGCCTCCCGCACGCCTGGCGCCGACGACAGGAGCTGCACCGCGCGGCCCAGCGGCTCCGCCTCCAGCAGCAGCAATTCGCCGCTCATGTAGTTGCGCTTCAGTTCGGCGGGCGTGCCCAGGGCCACGATGCGGCCGCGATTGATGAGCGCCAGCCGATGGCAGTACTCGGCTTCTTCCAGGTAGTGGGTGGTCACAAACAGCGTCACGCCTTGTGCCGCCATTTCGTGAATGAGCTCCCAGAATTGCCGGCGCGAAACCGGATCAACGCCGGAGGTGGGCTCGTCGAGAAAAACGATAGGCGGGCGGTGCAGCACGGCGCTGCCCAGCGCCAGGCGCTGCTTCCAGCCGCCAGCCAGAGCGCCCGTGATGGCTTTTTCCTTTCCTGGAAGACCGGCCATGGTCAAAGCCCAGGCGATGCGCTCCGGCACCAGCTCACGCGGCACGTTATATAGGCCCGCGAACAGGCGCAGGTTTTCGATTACCGTCAGATCGTCATACAGCGAGAACTTTTGCGACATGTAGCCGATGTTCTGACGCACAGCTTCGGCGGCGCTGCCTACGTCGTGCCCGGCCACCAGCACCCGCCCCGACGTGGGATGCAACAGTCCGCAAAGAATGCGGATGGTAGTGGATTTGCCCGCGCCGTTGGGGCCCAGAAAGCCGAAGATTTCTCCCGCCTCTACTTCCAGGCTGATATGGTCCACCGCTGTAAAGGCGCCGAACTTCTTCACCAGGCCCTGGATCACGACGGATGGCTTCTGCGTGTTCATGGCTGGGATGCGCTTACCGCGTGCACAAACAGATCTTCGATGGAGGCGGTTGCCGGAACGACATCGTCAAAAGCAACGCCCGCCTGGCGAAGTTGCCGGCGCACTTCATCGCCGGAGTTGCTGACCGTCCCCTTCACCACCAGGTGCACGCCGTCGCCCGTCATCACCAGGCTGGCGATGGCGGGACTGGCGCGCAGGGCATCCCGGACGCGCCGAGGCTCCTTGGAAAACACCGCCAATACCATCCCGCTGAGCCGCTGTTTCAAATTAGCGGGCGTGTCGCTGAACAGCAGCCTGCCCTGGTGCATCAGCGCCACGCGATGGCAACGTTCCGCCTCGTCCAGGTAAGCGGTGGAGGTCAGGATGGCGACTCCTTCATCCAGCAAGGAGTAGAGCAGCCGCCAAAAATCGCGGCGCGAGACCGGATCCACGCCCGTGGTGGGCTCATCCAGCAGGAGAACCTTGGGAGTATGGATCAAGGCACAAGCCAGCCCCAGCTTCTGCTTCATGCCGCCGGAAAGGCGGCCGGCCAGGCGAGTGCGAAACTCGCTCATGCCCGCCGCCCCCAGGAGCTGCGCCCCCCGGTTCTCCCGCTCCTGGGCCGGCACACCAAAGAGATCGGCGTAGAAGCAAATGTTCTCTGCGACGGTAAGGTCCTCGTACAGGCCAAAGCGCTGCGGCATGTAGCTGAGGTGGCGCTTGGCCAGCTCCGGCTCATGCACCACATCGCAGCCGGCCACGCGCACCACTCCCGCATCCGGGCTCATCACTCCCGCCAGCATGCGCAGAGTGGTGGTCTTGCCCGCGCCATCGGGACCGACCAGCCCAAAAATTTCTCCCGCGTGGACGCTGAAGGAGATGCCCTCCACTGCCGCTGTCTGGGCAAAGCTCTTCTTCAGCCCGGAAACCACAATCGCACTCTCTGCTTCTTGCGGCATGACTAACGTCCCAGTTGCAGGACCGCATCGGCAGGCATGCCCGGCTTCAGTTCGTGGTGAGCATTGTCCAGATCAATCTTGATCCGGTAAACCAGGGTGACCCGCTCCTTGAAGGTCTGCACGCTCTTAGGAGTGAACTCAGCCTCCGGGGAAATGAAACTGATCCGGCCGCGGTGGGTCCTGCCGGGATAGCTGTCGCTGGAGATGGCGGCATCCTGTCCCCAGCGAATGCGGCCCAGGTCGGTTTCGTTCACGTAGGCGCGCAACCAGACGTGGTCCAAGTCAGCCAGGGTAACAATGGGAGTGCCGGGGGCCACCACTTCCCCCAGTTCCGCCTGGCGGACGGAAATCACGCCGTCCGCAGGAGCGCGCAGCACCGTGTGTTCTAAATTCAGGCGGGAAAGGCGCAGCTTCTCCCTGGCTTGCATGACGCTGGCACGGGAGATAACAATCTGTTCGCGCCGGGTGCCTTCGCGCGCCTGGTCATACACTTCCTGCGCCCTCTTGGCCGTGGCTTGCGCCTGCTTCAGATTGGTTAGCGCCTGATCCCGCGCCTGTTGCGATCCCACCTGCTGCTCGTACAGCGCCTCGGCCCGCTGATAATCGAGCTGTTTCTGCGCCAGGTCGGCCAGCGCCTCGCGCACGGTTTGCTCGTCGGCCGCAATTTCCTGTCTCCGGGTGCCGGCCAGCGCCAACTGCAGCTGGGCGCCGCTCACCTGCAGCGCCGCGTCGTCCAAACGTGCTTGCTGCTGGTAGTCGTTGTCCTCGAGCCGGGCGAGTACCTGCCCTTTTTCCACCCATTGTCCTTCCTCGATGGGCAAGTCAATGACCCGGCCGGACACCTTGAAGCTGACCAGACTTTCGTGCGCCTCGATGTTGCCGGAGAGCCGCAGCGTGCGGCCCGGGTCTTGTTTTTCGCGAAATTCCGGTTTCCAGTACACGACGCTGGCCGCTGCCATGAAAACTGCGGCGGCGAGAACGATGCGGCGACGGCGTTTCATAATGATGGCCTTTCTACAGACTGCCTGATACTGGTCGCGTACTGCGCAAAGCTAAATTCAAGACGGGGCTCCAGCGGCCCGCTGTCCTCTATGCCCCATACCACAAGAGTCCCGAAGAGGGCCTGCTGGAAGGCGAGAGCGAATTGCTCGGGCGGGTGATCGCGACGAATCTCACCGCGTTCCTGGCCCATCTGAATCAGGCCGGCCAGAGTCCTGCGGCCTTCCAGCATGCCGCGCGCCAGCAGCCGGCGCACCGGCGCGCTGCCCAGCAGCGCCGGCAGGAGACCGCGCACCAGCTTGCGGCTGCGCCCCGGCTCCTCTGCCACGCGCAGGAACAGGCGATGCAGTATTTCGGCGATACTCCAGCGCTGCTGGCTGGCCTCAGCCACGGCCTCCGCCACCTTGCCCAACTGGATCTGCAGCAGCACCCCCAGAACGTGCTCCTTGCTGGGAAAGTAGTTGAAGAAGGTACCCTTGCCCACATCGGCGGCCTGGGTGATGTCCTCCACCGTGGTGTCAAAGAAACCGTGCTCGGCGAACAACTGCATGGCGCAGCGAAAAATGCGCTCGCGAGTTTCCGCCCGGCGGCGCGCACGGCGGCCGGAAGCGGCCCCCGCATGGACAGGGATGGTACGGACTTGTTTCATATATGACCAATGGTCATTAATGACCATAGGTCATATTATTCGCCGCCGCCTTCCTGCTGTCAACCAGTTTATGGCCTCTCCTGGCCCTTATTCCCTACTTGGGAATAGGGCGTCTGCCCCATGTTCGCGCCCGGGATGGTGAAAGTGAGCGCCGGAACCGCCTAATAGGGCGACCTTTCATAGGTTGACCGTACCTTCTCGACACCCAAGGTCTTTGCCGTTTGCTGTGGATTGAAACCTTGCCTCTGGAATTCCGCCGCCACCGCCTTCTGGGCGTTTTCAAAAGCTTCGTCGTCTTTCCAAACCACGGTGGTTACGAAGTTGTAGTGGCTCTCGCCATCCTTCTTTTCGTAAAAAAACCCCTCGACGAAGCCGGGCAGGGTGCGAACGAAGCTTTGTGCTTGGCGCGCGGCCTCCCGGAAGGCAGCCTTTGATTTCTCAGGTACAACAAACGTATCCATCAATACTTTCTCCATAATGCGCTCCTTGTGTTAACTGAGATTTCAATACTTGACTCTTAGCTTTCGGGCGAGGTGCTGGACGCGGCCAACACCTCACCGCGGCGCCCGACCAGAAGACCGATAACAGCAGCTGCGGCCACGATGCTGATGGACTCCCACAATTCCGCCTTGGCGACCATCAGCAGGACGATGCCGAGGAAGAGGGCGAGTCGTATGCCGAGCGAGATCTTCAAGAAAGTCATCTCTTCATCTCCGCGTTAATTCGAAACTCCGACAACATGGCGGATGGACCCCCGACTCTCAGCCAGATTGATCATCAAATCAGCTACATCGGCGCGCGCGATTTTGAAGCCAAAAAGCGGCAGGCGCCCCTCGCGCACACGGTATTTCCCGGTGCAGGGCCCGTCCGTGAGCTCCGGCGGCCGCACCATGGTCCACTCCAGTTCACTCTCGGCAAAGATCCGCTCCATGGCCGAGGCATCGGCCACCGTTCGCCGAAAAAACAACCGGCCAAGAACATAAGCCGGCGGCAGGATGGAATTTTTGAACAGGAAAGCCACGGATTCAATGATGACGCGCCTGACTCCGGCCGCCGGCATGGCAGCCGTCAGAGCGCGGGCGAATCGCTCCAGAAGGTTTGCGTCTGCTTTCGACAAGGGCTGCCGAGGGCCGAATCCCGACAGCACCGCACCGTGACCTGGAATGACCTGTTGCAGTTCGGCACGATTCAGCAAATCCCCCTGCTCCACGGTGATGCGGCCCTGGAATTGTTTGAGCCGTGCCGGTGAACGGACAAACGCGGTCACGCGATGGCCTCGTTCCACGGCCTGCCGGACGATTTCCAATCCCGTGCCCCCGGTCGCACCCAGTACCAGTAGCCGCAAACCGCCCTGCGTTCCCGGACTCCCAGCGCGCGGGTTCTCAATGTCCTGCGTCATATTGGATATAGATAACTATACTGAGTAAAGGATGCTATACTTTTTTCGTTTGCCGAAGACGAAAAGGCGGATCTACAAATCGCTGGTGCGCGAGCGCCAGGCGGCGGACACGCGGCGGCGCATCGCAGAAGCCACCCGGCAGCTGCTGGAGAAGGAAGGCTATGCCGGAATGACCATCGAGGCGATCGCGCGCAGGGCGGAAGTCTCGGCGCAAAGCGTGTATGCCATCTTCAAGTCGAAGACCGGCATTCTGAGGGAACTGCTCGATCAGGCCGCCTTTGGTCCCGATTACGAAAGCGCCGTGCAGCGGGCATTGGGCGCCAAGGACCCCATAGTTCGCCTGCGCCTGGCCGCCCCCATCGCACGCGGGATTCACCAGTCCCAGAGCGCCACCCTCGATCTGCTGCGCGGCGCCGGCGTGGTGGCGCCCGAACTGGCCAAGCTCGACCGCGAGAAAGAGGGCCAGCGGTATGAAAAACAGGAAGGCACCATTGCTCTTTTGCGCGATTCGGGCCAACTTCGAGCCGGGCTCGATTACACTACGGCCCGCGATATCTTCTGGGCCCTCACCGGACGCGACGTTTACCACATGCTCGTCCACGAGCGTGGGTGGTCTTCACAGAAATATCAGGACTGGCTGGCCGACGCTCTCGTTTCCACCCTGGTGGCTACCGACCCAAAGCGCGCCAGGAAACGAGCTTCCGCGCCGGGGACTGATTGAAGAACGACGACGCGCCGTCCTATCGGAGGCTGGCTAAGGTTCCATGAATTTGGTACGATTTGCTAGGGAGTTTTTGATCGAATCCTTCCTAAGCAACTGAAAGAACGTGGGCCTGTGGCGCAGTTGGGAGCGCGCTTCCATGGCATGGAAGAGGTCGTCGGTTCGAACCCGACCAGGTCCACCAACTCCTCAGGTATGCCTGCCGTGTAAATCCTGCAAAGCAAAACAACACACAGATTCTATATGGGCTGCACCACCCAACTGGCGGCTCGAATAGCTAGCACAACCGCGGACAAACGTTCTCTACGCGCGGTCGAGGACCGTGGGATTTGGTCTATCAGGAGCAGTTCGACACCTTGGCCGAGGCAAGAGGCCGAGAGCGGCAGTTAGAAAGCTGGAAGTCCCATCGTTCTATCCAACAGCTGCTAGAAGCTTCCAAGTCGCAGGGGTGAGTCATAGTCCCATCCTTTATCCAAGAGCTAATAAAAGCCCCGAAGCCGCAGCGCCACCCTGAGACTCCTAATGCTCGTCTCGTCGTACGGGTTGGTAAACGACATCATGCGACGCGCCAACTTTCTCATTGACAGAGCTGCCCAGCAGGGCTAACTTGCATCCCAAGTTTTTGTGGGGTTTCACCAGCCGCGGTTTGGCTTCTTGCTTCACTCATAAAAATTCTGCTTCCAGGGTCGCAACATGCTCTTGCGCTCCAGGCTCTTCGCTCTGGTTGTCCCCTTCGCCCTCTCTGTTGGACTTTGCTTAGCGGAGCAACCGGCGGCTGATGTTCCGTCTCGTACGCCGGTGGCGGGTTCTGATGTTTCCAAACTGTTGCGAAAAGCAACAGCCGGCGATGCTCACGCCGAATTCCTGCTCGGACGGACTTACGAAACCGGCAATGGCGCGGCGCAGGACTATGAGGAGGCCGCGCGGTGGTATCTGAAAGCAGCCAACCGAGGCCGCCCCGAGGCCCAAAACAATCTGGGCTCGCTGTACGTGCGCGGCTTGGGAGTGCCAGCCGATTATCAGCGCGCCAGCAACTGGTTCTTGCGGGCGGCAGTGCAGAAATACGCGCCCGCCGAATTTAACCTGGGCCTGCTCTACTCCCAGGGTATGGGCGTGCGCAAGGACGAAGCTGAGGCCCTGCGCTGGTATACCAAGGCGGCCAAGCGCGGCTTTCCCATGGCCCAGAACAACCTGGGAACATTCTCCCAGGAAGGCCACGGAGTACCCCAGGATTGCGACGAAGCGGTGAAATGGTTCCGCAAGGCCGCCAGCAAGGGCTTGGCCCAGGCACAATACAACCTGGCGACCGCTTATGAGA
>JBLMXE010000442.1:0-11211 GCA_050257615.1 Chlamydiota bacterium
ACCACCTTCTCAGTCTCATCAATCGCTCAGGCTGCGGCGCTGGCTGCGCTCGACGATGAGGCCCACGTGCGCCGTGCCCTGGAGAACAACGCCGCTGGAGTCGCGTTTCTTACCGGCGCCCTTACCGACATGGGTTACCAGGTAGCGCCTACCTGGGCGAATTTCATTTATGTGGACCTTGGCGAGGAAGCAGCGCCCCTTGCCAAGCGCCTGCAAGAAGAAGGCGTGATTATTCGGCCGCTGGCGCCCTGGGGAGCCCCCAATGCCATGCGCGTAACCATCGGCACGCCCGAGCAGAATGAATTCTTCGTGAATGCGTTTCGGAAGGTGATGGCGGCGCGGAGTCGGGTGACGAGATAGCTGTCAGCTCTTAGCTTTTGGCTCTTAGCTTTTCGCCGACGTTGCACTCTGGAGACGTAACGAGTTACGTCTCTACCGGCAAGGGCCGAGAGCCAACGACCGAGAGCCGATAGCCAACGACTGAGGACCAAGGACCGCTTGAACTGGCAACTGGCCACTGACCACGGTTTTCAATCCCACTCCGGATCTGACCCCAGCATGGGCAGACGGGCAGCGCCGTACAGACCGGCGTCGCTTCCCAGCAACGCTCGGGTCACGATAGTTTTGCGCCCCATACCCCTGGGCTGAACTTCGGCCGCGGCTCCTGTGCCCTTCTCTCGGGATGGAAACGCCGGCACTCCCATGCTGGGTTGCCGCGCTTCCGGTGTAGGCGCAGTGGCAGCGTAGACCATGGAGCGCCTCTGCAGTTCCTCGAACATATAGGGCGAAAACGCTTCCCAGGCGCTGGCCACGCCGCCGCCAATCACGTACATGGGCAGGTTGAGGGCATTGACCAGGTCGCCCACCGCGATCCCCAGGGCCGATCCCACGCGGCGGAAGATGTCGCGCGAAGGCTGGTCACCCTGGATGGCCAGGTTGTAAACAATTTTGGCGCTGAATTCGGGGTCTGAGCCCGCCGCCCGCGCCAATTGCGGCGCCGTTCCACCTGAGATGGCCTCGCGCGCCATGCGCATTACCGCGGTGGCGGAGGCGAACTGCTCCACGCACCCCGTGTTACCGCAATTGCAGCGCGGCCCGTCGGGGTCCACCGTCATGTGGCCAAATTCTCCGGCCATGCCGTTCATGCCGTGCCAGATGTGCCCATGCAGCACCAGCCCGCCGCCCACACCCGTGCCCAGCGTCAGGATGCACATATCGTTTACATCGCGAGCCGCTCCCAGCCACTTTTCGCCCAGGGCGGCGGCGTTGGCATCGTTTTCCAGAATGACGGGCGCGCCCAGGCGGCGCTCAATTTCCTCCCGCACCGGGTATTCTTCCCAGCCCGGCAGGTTGGGGGATTCGCGCAACAGTCCAGTCTCCATGTCAATGATGCCGGGCACGCCGATGCCGGCACCCAGCATGGTGCGCGAGGCCTGAAACTTCGAGCTGAGCGCCCGAATGGCATCGCACATGTCGTTGATTACCTGGTCGCGCCCCAAAGCCACGCGCGTGCCAGTGGTGACTTTTTCCAGCAGGGTGCCGCCTTCGTCCACTGCCGCAATGCGCAGGTTGGTCCCGCCCAGATCCACACCAATCGCAAAGTTGGCCATAAGAGAACGATTAGCCTATCACTGAGCAGGTGGTTTTTGGAATCCAGGGCGGGTCGTTGGTTGTTGGTCGTTGGCTCTCGGCCAGATCCGAGACAAAGCCAATAGCTAATGGCGAAGAGCTGAAAGCTGATAGCTGACAGCCTGCAACCAACTCACTTCTGACACTGCGGACAATAATGGCTGCTGCGGCCGGCAATGACTACGCGCTTTACAGGCGTGCGGCAAACCAGGCAGGGCTCGCCATCGCGGCCATAGACCCGGTGCTCGACCTGAAAGAAGCCGGGCTCGCCTTCCGCGTTGACGTAATCGGAGACCGAAGAACCGCCGGCGGCAATGGCCTGGGTGAGCACCTGCTGGATGGCGTCGTAGAGGCGCCTCAGCTCGGCGCGGGTGAGTGAGGCGGCGCGGCGGCGCGGCCGCACCCCGGCGCGAAACAGCGACTCGTCGGCATAGATATTGCCCACCCCGCGCAGCAGCTTCTGGTTCAGCAGCGCGCTCTTGATCGGCGTCTTGCGTTTGCGGAACAAGTTGACAAATATTTCGAAGCCCACGTCCAGCGGCTCCACGCCTTCCGGCTGAAAACTGTTGCGGCGGTGCACTGCCAGCCGCCCAAAGCGCCGCGAATCAACGAAGCGCAGTTCCCTGCCCGAAGCGAGGTGGGCAATCAGGTGCGTGTGTTTTTCGACCTCCTGGTCCGGCTTCGAAACCAGCAACTGCCCCGTCATACCCAGATGGACGATGAATTGGGCGATATGATTCGTGGAGGGTGGAGCCTTCTTACGAAGCTTGTTCGCCCTCGCGGGGCTTTTTTCCACGTCAATCACGATGTGCTTGCCCATGCGGCGCACGGCAGCAATGCGGGTGTGGCGCAGGGTACGCTCGATTTCCGAGGCGGGCGACTTTAGCGGCTCTGGCTTAGAGCCCAGCCAGACGGATTCAATGGTGTCTCCCACGACAGCTCGCGCCAGTCCGCGCACCACGGTTTCGACTTCGGGAAGTTCGGGCATAGAAACAGTTGTCAGTTGCCAGGGATCAGTGTACAGCGCTTCGGGGATCGGCAGCTTTGCCTGAGAGCCGTCGACCGTCAGGCGTCGGCGGTCGACTGTTCTCCCCGCCGTCGACCGTCGACGGGGTGTTTGGTATCATTGCATGTACACACCCCGGTTTGCCGATTCCCTGTAATTTGTAATGCGCTGAGCGAATGCGGCAAGGAGTGTGTGCGCCGATATTTGTGGCGCGGGCTCAGGCCCTCGCACGCGAATCCTCCGCAGGAGTTCAGGGTGAAGCAAAGCCGGACGGCAGTCGTAGTAGGCGCGCAATGGGGCGACGAAGGCAAAGGCAAGATTGTTGACGTCCTCTCCGACAACTATACCGTCGTAGCCCGCTACGCCGGCGGCCATAATGCCGGCCACACCGTCATCATCAACGGCAAGAAGTTTGTGCTGCAACTGGTGCCCTGCGGCGTGCTGCGTCCCGGCTGTCGCGGCGTAATCGGCAACGGCGTGGTGCTCGACCCCATCGCCTTCCTCAAAGAAGTCGCGGGGCTGCGCCAGGCGGGCGTGAAGGTGGACGGCAATCTCTTCGTCAGCAACCGCGCCCACGTCATCCTTCCCTACCACCGCATGATCGAATTGGCGGCGGAAAACGCGCCCGGGCGGGTCAAGATCGGCACCACTTCCCGCGGCATCGGCCCGGCTTATGAGGACAAGATGGGCCGCCGCGGACTGCGTGTCGCCGACCTGCTTGACGCCAGGCTGCTGCGTACCCACATTGAGAACGCCTGCCGCGAGAAGAACATGATCGCGCACGCACTCTTCAATTCCGAGCCGCTCGATCCTGACAAAATGTACGAAGAGTACGCGCGCGCCGCCGAGCAGGTTGCGCCCTTTGTGGCCGATACCGCCGCGCTGCTCAACCAGGCCCTGTCCGCGGGCGAGTCCATTCTGTTCGAAGGCGCACAGGGTACCATGCTCGACATTGACCACGGCACTTACCCCTTCGTGACCTCCTCCAGCGCCACTTCCGGCGGGGCGGTCACGGGCACGGGCGTGGGGCCCACCGCCATTGACCTCGTGATTGGCGTGACCAAGGCCTATTGCACGCGGGTGGGCGAAGGACCGTTCCCCAGCGAGATTCGCGACGCCGTGGCCGACCAGCTGCGCGCCCGCGGCAACGAATACGGCGCGGTCACCGGGCGCCCGCGCCGCTGCGGCTGGATTGACTTGCCCCTGTTGCGTTACGCGGTCATGATCAACGGCATTTCCTGGCTGGTGGTCACCAAACTCGACGTGCTCGACGAACTGGCGGAAATTCCAGTTTGTGTCGGCTACAGGGTCGATGGGAAGAAAACCTCAGAGATTCCGGCACACGCCAGCGGCTACGACCGCATTGAACCTGTTTACGAAACCCTGCCCGGGTGGCGCAAATCCACCCAGGGAATCACCAGCTTCGAAAAACTGCCGCTTAAGGCACGCGAGTACCTGGGCTTCCTGGAGAAACAAACGGGCGCGCGCATTGGCATGATTTCCACCGGTCCGGAGCGCGACCAGACCATGCTGGTGCAGGAGTTTGCGGACCTGGTGGGGAGGAAGGCGACTGGCGGCGGGCGATCCAAGCGCCGCGTACCGGCGCGGGCCTGAGTTGCGCTTCGCCCGCCGGCATTGATACTCTCAGGGCCGCGGTCCCAACTGCTAACTACCAACTACCATGCTCGTTCTGATCGTAAATTTCACCGTCAAGCCCGGCGCCGAAAAGCAGACCCTGGAAATCATGCGCAAGATGGAAGAGCACACCCGGCGGGAGCCCGGCAACCGCATGTACATCGGCCAGCAATCCACGGAGAATCCACGCAGATTCTGCTTCTACGAGCAGTATGTAGATCAGGCCGCATTGGATGCTCACCGGGCCGCCCCTTATTTCAAGCAGTACGTCACCGACGGGCTGGGCCCGCTCATCGAGAACATTTCCCGCGAATTCTTTCGTCCCGTGGAAGAAATTTAGTTTTCCACAGTGTCCTTTCCTCTGGCACTCGTCTGTGTCCTTATGACAAGTGTGCCGGCACGAGCTTAAAATCCCTAACCTAGGCACCCGGAAAGACCGTCAACTTACCTTACCTAAAGGAGCCAATAATGCCCTCGAAAACTCCAGCCATTCCGGAAGGATTCCATACCGTCACCCCGCACATCACCCTGCGTAATGCGGCGCAGGCCATTGACTTCTACAAGAAAGCGTTCGGAGCGGAAGAACTAGGCCGCGCCCTTACTCCCGACGGCAAGATCATGCACGCCACCATCCGGATCGGCGATTCCCTGATCATGATGAACGACGAATTCCCCAACATGGGCGCCTCCTCGGCTGAAACCCTGGGCGGCACCAACATCACTCTCCACATTCAGACGGAAGACGTGGACAGCCTCTTCGACCGCGCCGTCAAAGCCGGCGCCAAAACCACCATGCCTTTGGCAAACCAGTTCTGGGGCGACCGTTATGGACAGGTGATGGATCCATTCGGTCAGCGCTGGAGCTTGGCCACGCGAGTGGAACAGCTGACCGCAGAAGAAGTAGAAGCCCGCGCCAAGGCCTTCTTCGCCAAGGCGGGCTGATAGCGAACATTTCAAAAAACAGGCGCGCTGAAACTCGGCGCGCCTGCTTTCTCGCAAGTTGACTACCCTCCCAATACAACGCCGTCTTAGGCGTCTGCCTGGGTGTTTTGCTTCTTCCGAAAAGGGGCCGTCGAAACAGCTTTCTGGGCAGCCGGCAGACGCAATCGCGCCGCCAGCGCGGCAAACTCCGCGGTGGGGCCGTTCCAGCGCAATTGGTCCACAGTTTCGAACACAGCAACGTCGGTGCGCAGCGTCGCCAGCGTTCTAAAGAGCATCGCGAGCTTCCGGTCGCGGCGCAGCGTCTCGGCGAGTGCGAAGCCATTGGCCACCTTGACTCCCCACTCGAGGTGGTTTGCGGGGATTGATTCGAGATGGCCGAATTTTGCCAGAACAGTGGCCGAACTCTTCGCTCCCCAGCCCGCCAGGCCGGGATAGCCATCGGCCGCATCCCCCACCAGGGCGAGGTAATCGGGGATGGAGTCCGGCGGAACACCGAATTTCCCGAACACACCCGGCTCGTCCAGGGTGACGCCGGTCCGGCGGTTCAACTGAACAATGCGCGTACCGCGCACGCATTGAGCCAGGTCCTTATCGGGCGTGCAGATGACAGCCTGTTCCACGCGAGAATCGCGAGCGGCAGCAACAGCGGCCGCGGCTAAGGCGTCGTCCGCCTCAAACTCCACCATCGGCCACACCAGAATGCCGGCAGCTGAAAGCGCCTCTTCGAGCAGCGGGAATTGGGACAACAGGTCGGCTTCCACCCCAGCGCTGGTCTTGTAGCCGGGCCAAAGCCCGTTACGAAAGGACTCGATCACATGATCGGTAGCCACGGCGAGGTGGGTGGCGCCGTTATCGATCATCCCCAGCACCGACTGGATAACGCCTCGCACGGCGGCGATCTCCTGGCCGTTTTCGTCTTTGGCCGACGGCAGAGCGTAGTAGTGGCGGAACAATTCGTACGTGCCGTCAACCAGGTAAATGTGCAAGGCGCACTCCAATTGAACTTTACTGGACACGTCCAACCAGGACGGCATTGATGCGCGGAATAGACTACGTTTTCTTCTTATCCACCACCAGCACGCCGGCGGAGGCGTAGTTCTCTTTCGAGACCTCCACGAAGGAGATGCTGATGGCCTCGCGTGAGGCGCCCGCGTCCTCTACCAGCACTTCGGTGATGCGCTGCGCCACGCGGCGCTTTTGCTCCAGCGTGCGTCCTTCCAGCATGGTGATTTGCACTTGCGGCATAAGGCAGTTGTCAGTGGCCAGTGGTCAGTTGCCAGTTCTCATGACCGCAAGCCACGCGATAACTGAAAACTGGATGACCCATTTACTGTAATTCGTACCCCGCAAAGAAGTAGCTCAGCTCGAAGCGTGCCGTGTCTTCGGCGTCGGAGCCGTGCACGGCGTTGCGCTCGATGCTCTCCGCCCACTTCTTGCGAATCGTGCCTTCCTTGGCGTTGGCCGGATTGGTAGCGCCCATAATCTCGCGCCAGTCGGCAATGGCGTTTTCCTTCTCCAGCGCCATTACCAGAATCCGCCCCTCCGACATGAACTCGGTGAGCGACTCAAAAAATGGCTTGCCGGCGTGAACGGCGTAGAAGCCTTCCGCTTGTCCCCGAGTGATATGCAGCATCTTAGCGCTGAGAACCTTGAATCCGCGATGCTCGATAGTACTCACGATGTCGCCCATGACGCCGCGGGCAACCGCATCGGGTTTGATAATGGCAAGAGTGCGTTGGATAGTTTTCATAAGCAGTGGCCAGATGTCCGTGGCCAGTGATCAGTTTCCTTCCGTCGTTGGCCGTTAGTCGTTGGCTCTCGGCTGGTCTCCGAACAGTAGCTTCGCACTGCAAGGTACCGCGAGCCGCTTTTCACAACTCGGAACTGAGAACGAAAACCGGTTTTCACACCGGCACGGATTTCCGCGTCACCTCAATCACCGTGTCGCCGATCACCGCCGGCGACTTGGCCACGCGGATACCCGACGCCTCCAGAGCGCGAATCTTCTCCGCCGCCGTGCCATGTCCGCCGGAAATAATGGCCCCGGCGTGTCCCATGCGGCGTCCTGGAGGGGCGGTTTGCCCGGCAATGAACGCCACCACCGGCTTGCGTACATGCGCCTTGATGTACTCAGCTGCCGTCTCCTCGGCATTGCCGCCAATTTCGCCGATCATCACGATGGCTTCGGTCTGCGGATCTTTCTCGAAAAGCTCGAGGGCGTCCACGAAATTCGTGCCAATGATGGGATCGCCGCCAATACCAATCGCGGTGGATTGTCCGATGCCCCGCCGCGTGAGCTGGTGCACGGCTTCGTAGGTCAGCGTACCCGAGCGCGACACGATGCCGACGCTGCCTTCTTTGTGAATGTGCCCGGGCATGATGCCAATCTTGCACTTCCCCGGCGAGATGATGCCAGGGCAGTTGGGCCCGATCAGGCGCGAGCGCCGGTCCTGCAGAAACTCCCAGGCGCGCACCATGTCGAGCGTGGGAATGCCCTCGGTGATGCATACGATCAGCTCGATCTCGGCGTCCGCCGCCTCCATGATGGCGTCGGCGGCAAACGGCGGCGGTACAAAAATCACCGAGGCGTCAGCCCCCGTGGCGTCCACCGCCTGCTGTACCGTGTTGAACACCGGCCAGCCTTCGTGCTTGGTGCCGCCTTTGCCCGGCGTGACTCCGCCCACGATCTTGGTGCCGTACTCGGCGCATGTTTTGGCGTGGAAGGTGCCTTCTTTGCCCGTCAGTCCCTGAACGATTACCCGCGTATTCTTATTAACCAGAATGCTCATGATTCCCTTGTAGCGCCGGCGTCCCGCCGGCTCTCGCGAGGGCATTTTGCCCTCGCTCCGCTATGATCTCGCCGCCGCCACTACCTTCTCCGCCGCATCCTTCATGGTATCGGCGACAATGAAGTTAATGCCCGACTGCTGCAGAATCTCACGCCCCTTCTCCACGTTGGTGCCTTCCAGGCGGAGAACGATAGGCAGCTGAATGTGGGTCTTGCGCGCCGCTTCCACCAGGCCGTTGGCCAGCGTGTCCACCCGCAGGATGCCGCCGAAAATATTGATCAGCACCGCGCGCACGTTCTTGTCCATCAGCAGGATTTCGAAGGCGTGTGTGACCTGCTCGGCATTGGCCCCGCCGCCCACGTCCAGGAAGTTGGCGGGCATGCCACCGGCGTATTTGATAATGTCCATGGTGGACATGGCCAAGCCCGCGCCGTTCACCATGCAGCCCACGTTGCCGTCCAGCTTGATGTAGTTCAGCGCGTACTTGGAGGCTTCCACTTCCAGCGGGTCTTCCTCGCTGATGTCGCGCAGCTCCTTGATGTCCTTGTGGCGGAACAGGGCGTTGTCGTCGAAGTTAATCTTGGCGTCGAGCGCAAACAACCGACCATCCTTGGTGGTGATGAACGGATTGATCTCCATGAGCGAGGCGTCAGTCACTTCGAAGGCGCGGTAGAGACCGGTCATGAACTGGCTGGCTTGGCCGATCTGCTGCGGCGCCAACCCGAGCCCAAAGGCCAGCTTGCGCGCCTGATATGCCAGCAGCCCGGTGCCAGGATCAATATATTCCTTGATAATGGCCTCTGGATTTTCCGCCGCCACTTGCTCGATCTCCATGCCGCCTGCCGCCGAAGCCATAAACACCGGGCGCGCCTCCGCGCGGTCGAGCACGATGCCCAGATAAAGCTCGCGTTCGATGGGCAGGGTTTCTTCGATCAGCAGGCGATGTACCTCCTTGCCCTCGGGCCCGGTCTGGTGCGTCACCAGCTTCATGCCCAGCATACGGCCGGCGATTTCCGCCGCTTCTGCCGCGGACTTGGCAACCTTCACTCCTCCGCCCTTGCCCCGCCCGCCGGCGTGGATTTGCGCCTTAACCACCACACCCTCGGCGCCCTCCGCGAACAGCTTCTGCGCGGCCGCTTCCGCCTGCTCGCGCGTGGTTGCGACCTCGCCGCGGGGCACAGCTACACCATAGCGGGCGAGAATTCCCTTGGCCTGATATTCGTGAATTTTCATATGAGAACAGATTGCCGGCGCGCTTCGACCCTCGCGCAGCAAACCTTTGATTGTATAGGAGGAAGTTGTCAGTTGTCAGTTGTCAGTTGTCAGTTCTCAGTTCTCAGTTCTCAGCTCTCAGCTCTCAGCTCTCAGCTCTCAGAAAAGCAATACCCGTACTCACTATTGACCTGTCAAGAGCCGTCGTGCAATTCGCGTATTTCTCAGCTAGCTTTTCCATTCAACTTCCTCATTCTCTTTCCTGATTCTTTCCGGCTCGCTTTCGGAAGGGCGCGGCTTCAGCCTCGCCGTACGGTGCGCTCCTATTTGTTGTCATCCTGAACTGCGCGACCGAGCGAAGCGAAGAAGCGCGGTGAAGGACCTGCTTTTCGCAAGGTCCAGCATTAGAAGGTCTGAAAATAAGAAGTTTATGCGATGATAAGTCGCAAACTGGCAACTGGGAACTGACAACTGACGACTGCAATCACAGACGCTCTTCACCGCATCGCCAACCACTGCGAGTCGCTGGCTCGCGAGGAGGCGCGCGCGG
The DNA here is from genome assembly GCA_050257615.1 of Chlamydiota bacterium. Classification (GTDB taxonomy): domain Bacteria; phylum Acidobacteriota; class Terriglobia; order Terriglobales; family Acidobacteriaceae; genus JAICWP01. The sequence goes on from JBLMXE010000442.1 coordinate 9,764, forward strand.
TCATGGCGGAGATTCTTGCCGGCGGCTGCACCGACGCACAGATTGCCGCCCTGCTGGTCGCCCTGCACATGAAGGGCGAAACCGTGGAGGAGATTGTCGGCTTCGCCGAAGCCATCCGCGCCGCGGCCTCACCGCTTCCCATCAGCCGCGATTCCGCCCTCGACGTCAGCGGCACCGAGCGCGACGCCCTGGTGGACACCTGTGGCACCGGCGGCGATACCAGCGGCACCTTCAATATTTCCACGGCCACCGCGCTGGTGGTCGCCGGCGCCGGCGTGCGCGTGGCCAAGCACGGCAACCGCAGCGTGACCTCCAAGTGCGGTTCTGCCGACGTGATGGAGGCCCTGGGGGTGAATATTTCGCTGACCCCGGCGCGCACTGCCGCCTGCCTCGAGCAAGTGGGCATCGCGTTTCTGTTCGCCCCTGCCATGCACTCCGCCATGAAATATGTGCAGCCCGCCCGCCGCGAGCTGCGCCTGCGCACCGTGTTCAATTTGCTGGGCCCACTCACCAACCCAGCCAGCGCCTCCGCCCAGGTTGTGGGCGTCTACTCTGCCGATCTGGTGGAGAAACTGGCGGAAGCGCTGAGTATGCTGGGCGTGCATCGCGCGCTGGTGGTCCACGGCGACGATGGCTTGGACGAGATCACCATCACCGGCCCCACCCGCGTGGCCGAAGTGCGCGAAGGCAGCGTGCATAGCTATGAAGTAACACCTGAGGAATTCGGATTTCCTCGCGCCAGACTGCAGGCCATCTCCGGCGGCGATGCCTCCGACAACGCTGCGATTATTCGCGAAATTCTGGAAGGAAAGAAATCGCCCTGCCGCGATGTGGTCCTGCTCAATGCCGCCGCCGCGCTGGTGGCGGCTGGCCGCGCCGACCATATCCGCGACGCCCTCCCTCTGGCCGCGCAGTCGCTCGATTCCGCCGCCTCCCGCCGCAAGCTGGACGCCCTGGTGCGGTTTACGAATGCGGTAGTCGGGAGTCAGTAATTGACGATTGAAGATTGATGAATGAACACCACACTATCAGCTTTCACCTCTCAGCCAGTATCAAAGCTGAGAGCTGACGGCTAACAGCCGGGTTTTCATTCGTCAATCTTCAATCGTCATTCTTCAATTAACTCAGTGCACTCGCGGCTTCTTGCTCGCCGCCGCCCCTGCCCCCGCCATCTGCTTCAGGCGTTCGATCTGCTCCAGGTGGTTGGGACCGTGCTTCACCATCTGCTGCACGATTTCGGCGACGGTCACCTTGCGTTTGTGCTCGGGATGATAGCCGCCCTTCTCCAAGTCCGCGGGCTTGAGCCGGCGCAGCACGCGCAAATTCGCGCGGCGCAACAGTGAGTAGAGCGCAATCAACTCGGGCGTAGTCGGCTCCATGTAGCCCAGCTTGGCCGCCCACGCATCCTGGTCAATGGGCGCAAACGTGGGCTCTTTATCCGCAATGGC
>JBLMXE010000443.1:0-3901 GCA_050257615.1 Chlamydiota bacterium
GGTCCCGGCGCCCACCGACTACTGACCCCCGGTTTTTACCAACCTGCAGCTTCTCACCTGCGTCCTACTTACACAGATATGGATCCGCGGCAAACGGTCTCGGTGGTGGCAAATTTCCTGGTAGTTGTGGGGCTGGTGATCTACGCGTTCCGGCTTTTGGCCGAATATGAATCGCGCGGGCGCTGGGCCAAGAACATCACCGGCCTGCTGGCGGGGATTGGAATGATGGTGCTGGCCATTGCCCTGCTGCTCACGCCGGGTAACGCACGCACCATCATGAGAATCGCGCAGGGCGGGGCTTCCGAAGTCCTGCTGTGGGTGAGTACGGGGCTGTTGCTGGCCGCAATTGCCGCTTTCGGCGCCATTACCTACTGGCGTCCTCTCCGCCTGTTACATGAGCGCAAGATCGAAAGCGACCTCCACCGTGAGCTCCCGAAAAGCACGTAAAGGAACCCGAGAGGGACGCGGCCGAGTGGTGCCCTGGCCGCACCCGGAGATGCCAGCCGCCCCTGCCTTGTCGGCGTCGCCGTCCCGCTATGCCCTGCTGCGCAAGTTGGGCCCGGGAATTGTTACCGGGGCTGCCAATGTGGACCCCTCGCTCATTGTGACCGCCACCGTGGTGGGAGCAGCCTTTCGCTTCTCGCTGCTGTGGGTAGTGGTGCTGTGCGTTCCCATCCTACTCGCGGTGTTTGCTGTTTCCGCACGGCTCGGTTACCAGACACGCATGGGGCTGGTGCACCTGCTGCGCGTCAACTATGGACGCAAGGTCGCTCTCGCCTGCGCAGTTTTGATTGTGGTCATCAACCTGGCCATGATAGTGGCCGATCTGATGGCAGTTTCCGACGCCCTCTCCGTCGTGCTGGGGCAGACGCGCATGCTGTTCGTGGCAGCCACCGCCTTCAGCATCTGGTACATCCTGATTTTCCGTGATTACCGCCGCATCACCGACGCGCTGGTCTGGCTCTCGTTGCCGCTGTTTGTGTATGTGGCTTCGGCGATTTTGGCCGCACCTTCGCCGGCGCAGGTGGCGCTGCGCACATTTGTGCCTCACGTGCAAGTCGGGACGGATTACGTGAAGGGAATTATCGGTATCTTTGGGTCGCTGCTCACGCCTTATGTGATCGTTTGGCAGACTAGTTCTCGGCGCGAGCAGGCAGTCATGGGAGATGATGATTCGCACGTGGCGCAGTCGCGCGCCGGCACGGTAGTGAGCACGCTACTGGCTTATTGCGTAATGCTTTCGGCGGCGTCGGTGCTCCACTTCGCGCATCCCGTGAATATGACCACCACTCAGGCGGCGGAAGCCTTGAGCCCGGCGGTGGGCGGCTTCGGACCCATTCTTTTCTCCATCGGCATTATCGGGGCGGGCATGGTGGCGCTGCCGGTGCTGGTGGCTTCCATGTGCTACAGCATCGCCGAAGCCATGGGCTGGCGTTCCGGGCTGAGCGAGCACCCCTGGGAGGCGAAAAGTTTTTACGTGCTGATTTCCCTTTCCATGCTGGCCGCGGTGGTGCTGAATTTTATGCCCATCAATCCGGTGAAGGCGCTGTACTCGTCGCAAATCCTGGCGGGTGCGCTGACCGTGCCCATTCTGCTCTCCATGCTGGTGTTGTCCAACGACCGGCGGATTATGCGGACCACCAATACTGTCTGGCAAAACTTCTGGATCGGGGGCGGCATAGGCGGGCTGATTGCCATCGGCGCCATACTGCTGGCTTGGAAACTGTGAGCCTGGCATCCCGCCCTGTGTGGAGACAGCCGCCCTCGGCTGTCCGGGCGAGCGCAGCTCGCCTTGCTTCCACAGGCGAACTCGCCCAGGGCCAGACCGCGTTACGTTATCCGGGATTGTTACAATGCGCTGGTGCGCATCTTTTCCCTCATACTCCTGCTAGCGACTACAGTGGGTCAGGGGACTGGCCCAGGCGTTCCGGCGATGCATGTTGGGGGCACGACTCAGGGGCCGAACTTTGTCGTCACGCTGGATAAGGAACCTGGTCACCACCTGGTTCTGCAGAACCGGTATACCCGCGTGTTTCAAGTGGAGTTGCCGCCGCATGCCTCCACCAAACTGCATCTGCACCAGCACAATTACCTGTTCGTTACCATAGGACCGGCGCTGATCGAGAACGAAGTCCAGGGCAAACCTCCGGCGAAAATGAAGTTGCTCGACGGGGAGACGGAACTGGCCCCGGGGCCGTTTGCCCACGTGATCAAGAACCTGGGGAACACACCGTTTCGCAATGTGACCATTGAAATCCTGCGCCCGCCCTCGCCCACAGCGCAGAGCCAGCCACCCGAGCGCGGGCTGAGTCTGGACAGTGGCTTGGCAATCCAGACCCTGTACGATACCGCGCAGGTGCGGGTGCTCGAGTACCAGCTCAATCCCGGTGTTCACGTGGACGTTCAAGAAGATAAATGGCCGCATCTGCTGGTGGCGGTGAGCGACTTGAAACTACGTGATCAGAGGAAGGGCGGGCGCGGCGCGGATTTCAACCAGAAGCCGGGAGATGTTTCCTGGTCGCAGGGCGGCCACGCGCACACCTTCACCAATCTGGGGCTGCAACCGGCGCGCTGGATTGACGTGGAATTCAAGTAAAACCAGAAGTCAGGAGCCGGTAGTCGGGAGCCGGCAAGATCTAAAACCAGGAGTCGGTAGTCAGCAAAATCTAAGTTTCGCGTGTTTACTTTTTGGATTCCCCAGGCGTGCTGCGCGGTAGCAGCCGCGTCCGGATGGCGAAATGGGAAGAAAGGCAGCTTTTCTCCGTGTTCCTGTGTCTCCGTCGTGCTTTTGCCGTCGGCCGTCGGACCGCCGTTCTGGCTGACTCCCGACTACCGGCTCCTGACTCCTGGTTTTCACCCCCTTGCGCTTTGGCAGTCCCGGTGTTATAAATAATTCACCGACGACAAGCGATCGGGTATGTTTGTCTTCTGAAGCTTTTTCGGAGGGCAGACATCAAATAGGTAAGCTTGAAATTGGCTCCGGCCACGGAGCTTATATTCGGGGACAAGGATCCTCGAAGGGTTTAAGCGGTCTGGTAATCGCAAGAACCTCCAAACGGTCTTTTCTCAGATTCATCTTCCGTCCGGCCTTGGTGCCGATGGGTCAGGGTGCAGGCGGCGGAAACGCGTTGTACCACGCACATTCCAGCTCCGCTTAGGGCGTTGAGCGCCCTGGGGAAATGCTGTCGAAATCCTCTGGATTTCGGACCGGCTCCCCGGGTTGACAGTGCGCGAAACGACGCGATAAGGTGAAAAGGTTTCCCCCTATGTTCTGGCCCAGCCAGAGCGTGGAGGAACGAGGACGGGCGACCGGCAACGGAAGCCCGGCTGAAACGCGCCGCTCAGGCGGAAAGCGCTTCGGTCTTTGACAACTAGGTTGAACGTGCCAGTCGTGAGAAAGGCTCCAAGGCGCATGCGAATGCGCAGTGGAGACCCCGGAAGTGCTTGGGTTAAAAGTCCGAGCGATCTCACAAGATAGCTGTTCCGGCTTCGGCCGGAATGGCAAATCAGGTTTCAAACGAGAGTTTGATCCTGGCTCAGAATCAACGCTGGCGGCGTGCCTAACACATGCAAGTCGAACGAGAAAGCGGGGGCAACTCCGCGAGTACAGTGGCGAACGGGTGAGTAACACGTGACTAACCTGCCTTCGAGTGGGGGATAACCCCGGGAAACCGGGGCTAATACCGCATAACATCCCGAGGCGAAATTCCTTGTGATCAAATGCGCAAGCAACTTGAAGAGGGGGTCGCGGCTGATTAGCTAGTTGGTGAGGTAACGGCTCACCAAGGCGATGATCAGTAGCCGGCCTGAGAGGGCGCACGGCCACACTGGAACTGAAACACGGTCCAGACTCCTACGGGAGGCAGCAGTGGGGAATTTTGCGCAATGGGGGAAACCCTGA